>JBJMQK010000214.1:0-4080 GCA_045802735.1 Anaeromyxobacteraceae bacterium
GCGCGACGTGACGCGCGGCGGGCTGTTCGTCCTCGCGGACGACGCGCTGCCGCCGCTGCGGGCGCGCGTGACCGTGAGGCTCCGCGCCGACGCCGGCGGGCACGAGCTCGAGGGCGAGGTCGTGCGCCACGTCACGCCCGCCGATGCGGCGCGCTGGGGCATGTCGCCCGGGTACGCGGTCCAGCTCGGCGCGCTCCCGGCCGCGCAGCGCGCCGCGGTGGAGGCGCTCGCCGCGCGGTTCGCGGAGCCGGCCGGGGCGACGCCCACCTTCAAGCCCTCGCCGCTCGCGCTCGACGAGCTGGAGAAGCGCGGGGCGGCGGGTCCGTACGAGCTCCTCGGCGCGCGCCCGGAGGCGGGCTTCCCGGAGATCCGCGAGCGCGCGCGGGCGGTGCGGCAGCTCGTCGACGCCCTGCGCCCCGCGCTCGCGCCCGACGCGCTCGCGCGGCGCGTCCCGGCGCTGCTCGCGCGCGTCGACGCCGCCGTGGCGCAGCTCGGGACCCCGGCCGAGCGGCTCATGTTCGACGCGCGCCGCGGCAACTTCCACGGGATCGCACACTGCGTGACGGCCGGCATGCCGCCCGCGGTCGTGGCGGCGCGCCGCCGCGTGCTCCTCGCCGAGCGCCCCGCCGAGGGCGCGCGCGCGCAGCGCCACCTGGCGCGCGCGCAGGTCGCGGCGAAGCTCGGCAATCCCACCGCCGCGCTCGCCGAGTACGAGGCGGCCCTCGCCGCCGACCCGCTCGACCTCGAGCTGCACCGGGCCTACTGGGAGCTGAAGCGGACCACCCAGCGCCCGGG
This sequence comes from Anaeromyxobacteraceae bacterium, assembly GCA_045802735.1. Classification (GTDB taxonomy): domain Bacteria; phylum Myxococcota; class Myxococcia; order Myxococcales; family Anaeromyxobacteraceae; genus Anaeromyxobacter_A. The sequence goes on from JBJMQK010000214.1 coordinate 796, forward strand.
CTGACCGCACGGGGCTCTGAATTACGGCACCCGCGCGGCCGTCATCACTACAATCGGGCTCGCGAATGCGCCTCGCGCTCACCTTCCTCGCGGCCCTGCTCGTCACGACCTCGGCCGCGGCGGAGGACGCCCCGGCACCCGACGCCGCCGAGCGGGCTGCCCCGGCTGCGGAGGGCGGCTCCACCACGCGGCGCTACGTCGTGGAGCGGGTGGTGCTCGAGGGCCTCGACCACGCGCGTCCCGCGGAGGTGAGGCGGCGGGTCGCGATCGCCGACGGCGAGCTGCTCGACCAGGAGGCGGTGCTGCTCGCGCGCTTCCGGCTCCTCCAGCTCGGCTGGTTCTCGAGCGTCGAGACGCGCGTCGAGCGCGGCAGCGCGCGCGGCCAGGTGCTGCTCGTCTTCACCTTCAAGGAGCGCAACACCCTCATCGTCTCGGACCTCGTCATCGGCTCCACCGGGGCGCAGCCGATCTACGGCGGCCTCGGGCTGTCGCAGGGGAACTTCCTCGGGCTCGGGCTCGCGCTCTCCGGCGCGTTCGTCTACGGCGGGTCCCAGGCCGACGACCCGCTCGCGCCGACGCGCTTCGCGCTGCGCGGGAGCCTCCTCGACCCCGACCTCCCGGTGGGCACGCTCCCGCTCGTGGTCGGGATCTCGGGGCTCGCGCTGCGCGGCGAGGAGCTGACCTGCTCGGACCCGGAGTGCAACGCGCTCGGCGGGCACTACGGCGGCGCGCCGCGGCTCCGTTACGAGCGCTTCGGGGGGGAGGTGACGTTCGGCCTCCGCCCCGGGCCGTACGAGCGGCTCGTCGCCGGGTACCGGCTCGAGCACATCTCGGCCGATCGCATCGCCGGCTCCGGCGCCGACCCGGGCGGCCCGGTGCCCTCGATCCGGCTCGGCCACTCGACGCTCTCGGCGCTCACCGCGACGTACGACCGCGACACCCGCAACGACCTCTTCCTCCCCACCGACGGCACGCGCCTCGCGGTGAACGTCGTCTTCGGCTCGCAGGCGCTCGGCGGCGACTACGACTTCAGCCGCTACCTCCTCCAGCTCGAGAGCGATCACCGGCTCCCGTGGGGCCACGCGCTCCGGCTCTCCGGCGCGGCCGGCGCGGCCCAGGGCGACGAGAGCAGCGGGCGCGGACCGCCCTTCTTCGAGCGGTTCTACGCCGCCGACTGGTCTTACTTCTCGATCGGGCCGGCCCTCGGCCGCGCGCTCGAGCTGAACTTCTCGACCGACTCGCGCTACGACGCATACCTCGCGTCGCTCGGCGCTGAGTACGCCGTCCCGCTGTGGAGCGGGGGCGGCTTCTTCCACCGCGGCTACGTCGCGTTTGGCGCGCGCTGGGTCTACACCTCTGCTCGCGCGACCGGCGGGCGGACGCCGGCGTCGCGCACGCCCTTCTCCGGCGACGTCGCGCTGCGCCTCGACACGCCCGTCGGCTCCTTCGACGTCTCGCTCGGCTACGCGCTCGACAACTTCCTGTGAGCCTCGTCCGCGCCACGCTCGCGGCGCTCGCCGCGCTCCTCGCGACGCTTGCCGCGGCGCACGACGTGCCGCGCTCGCTCCCCGGCCGCGTCGAGGCGCGCGCCGGCCGCGTCCAGGCCTCCATCGACCTCACCCCGGCCTACCCGCCGGATCTCCAGAAGCACCTCTCGAGCGGCCTCACGAACGTCATCGCCCTGCACGTCGCGCTCGTCCCCGAGCGCGGCGGCGACGCGGCCGCGCTGTTCGGCCGGGAGATCGACGTCCTCTACGACGTGTGGGAGGAGACGTACGGCGTCCTCGTGAAGGATCCGGCGGCGCCGCGCGGGAGGCGCCTCGTGTTCACCACCTGGCCGGCGCTCAAGGCGTTCCTCTCCGAGGCCCGCGCCGACCTCGGGCCGGTCGCCGACCTCGGAACCGCGAGCTGGGTGGTGCAGACGCGCCTCGAGGTGAACCCGGTGTCGAAGGAGCTGCTCGAGAAGACGCGCGAGTTCATCGCGAACCCGGCGGCGGGCGCGCGCGGCGGGCCGTCCCGCAGCGTCCTCGGCGCGTTCGCGAGCTACCTCCTGCGCGGCACCGACGCCGGCACCGAGGCGCACGTCTTCCGCTCGGCGCCCTTCACGGCGCGCGAGGTCGCCTCGCAGTGAGCCTGCTCGCGCGCCTGCGCCCGTCGCGCTTCGAGCTCAAGATCGCCGCGGCGCTCGTGCTCGCGGCCGTGGTCCCGCTCGCCGCCGCGCTGTGGCTCGCCCGCACGCTCACCGAGGAGAACCTCGCGGTGGCGCTCAACCCCCGCGTCATCGCCGAGCTCGAGGGCACGCCGGCGCTCTACCGCGACCTCTTCCAGGCGCGGAAGCAGCTCTACGCCGAGCAGGCGCGCGGGATCCTGGCGCGGCTGCCGCGCGACCCGGCGCAGCTCGAGGCGTACCTCCGGGCGGCGGTGGCGCACACGCCGCGGCTGCGGCGCGCGTCGGTGCTCGACGGGGCGGGCGCGGTGGTGGCGGAGGCGGAGGCGACGGAGCCGAACCCGGAGGGCGAGTGGCGCCCCGCGCCGGCCCGCGTCGCGATCCCCGACCCGGCGCGGCGCGGGCTCCCCGAGGACGCGGTGTTCGAGTGCGTCTTCGCCGTCGAGGCGCGCTACTTCGCCGAGCTGTCCGAGGCGCGCGACCTCGGCGAGGTCTACCACGGCGCCGAGGCGCTCCGCGCCGAGATCCAGCGCTCGTACCTGCGCGCGTTCGCGGCGCTGCTCACCGCCTGGGCGCTCGCCGCGGGCGTCGCCGGTGCGCTGCTCGCGCGGCGCACCACGCGACGCGTCTCCGACCTCGTCCGCGCCGTCCGCGAGCTCGCCCGCGGCAACCTCGCCGTGCAGGTGGAGCCGGGCCGCGCCCGCGACGAGGTGTCGGCGCTCGCGCGCGCCTTCAACGCCATGGTGCGCGAGGTGAAGGAGAGCCGCGACCGCATCGTCTACCTCGAGAAGATCTCGGGCTGGCAGGAGGTGGCGCGCCGGCTCGCGCACGAGATCAAGAACCCCCTCACGCCCATCCAGCTCGCCTTCCAGCAGCTCGAGGCGCGCTGGCGCGCGTCGAGGCAGGAGGACGCCGCGTTCGGGCGGCTGCTCGGCGAGGCGGGCGAGATCGTGCGCGAGGAGATCGGGACCCTGCAGCGGCTCGTGGAGGACTTCTCCTCGTTCGCGAAGCTGCCCGAGGTCCGGCCCGAGCCCGCGGAGCTTTCCGACTTCGTGGAGGAGTTCGTGCGCACGAACCCCCAGCTCGCCGAGGAGGCCGACGTGCTCGTGCACCGCGGC
>JBJMQK010000234.1:0-6897 GCA_045802735.1 Anaeromyxobacteraceae bacterium
GAGACGGAGGGCGTCCTCCCCGGCGGGCTGCGCGTGCCGCGGCGCGCGCCGCGGCTCTTCTCGCGGCGGCGCTCGTCCCCGGCGCCCGCCGACGCCGACCCGCTGCTCGGCCTCGACTGGGTGACGCTCTACGCGCTCGCCGTGAACGAGGAGAACGCCGCGGGCGGGCGCGTCGTCACCGCGCCGACGAACGGCGCGGCGGGGATCGTCCCGGCCGTGATGCACTACCACCGCCGCTTCGCGCCGGGCGCGCGCGACGAGGACATGCCGCGCTTCCTCCTCACCGCGGCCGCGATCGGCGCGCTCTACAAGCGGAACGCCTCGATCAGCGGCGCCGAGGTGGGCTGCCAGGGCGAGGTCGGCAGCGCCTGCTCGATGGCCGCGGGCGCGCTGTGCGAGGTCATGGGCGGCACGCCGGCGCAGGTGGAGAACGCGGCCGAGATCGCGATGGAGCACCACCTCGGGCTCACCTGCGACCCGGTGGGCGGGCTCGTGCAGATCCCGTGCATCGAGCGGAACGCCACCGGGGCGGTCCAGGCGATCCACGCCGCGCGCATGGCGCTCCACGGCGACGGCCGCCACTTCGTCTCGCTCGACGACGTCATCGCCACGATGAGGCAGACGGGTGCCGACATGCAGGCGAAGTACAAGGAGACGTCTCGCGGCGGGCTCGCGGTGACGATGCAGGAGGCGAAGGGCCTGTCGGTGGGGGTGCCGGAGTGCTAGGCGGGCCTTTGGTTTCCCCGCTCCAAGGGGGCGGGGGTCGGGGAACGGAGGGGGCGGTCGCGGTCGAGCTTGCCATCCCAACCCAGTTCGCCCTGAGCGTAGATGGGATGAGAAGGCCGCTCAGCGGCCGGAGTCGAAGGGTGGACTCAGTCTCGACGCTGCGTGCCCTGAGCTCGACGGACCGTCGCTGCACCGGTCGCGGGCTCAGGCACAGACGCGAGGGGTTGGCTGGCGGGCGTTGACGTAAGGTGGAAGCGGCGTCCGCCGGCGCGCGGGGCTCGCGGGGCGGTGGCCGCACGCGGGCGGCGGTGCGGCGTCGTCGGCTCACCGTCGCGTGGGGAGCGTGGCGGGCGGCGACCTGGGCGGCGACCTCTCGTCCGTGCTGCGTGAGGCGGTGCGCTGTGCGAGGCGCGGGGTGTGGAAGCGCGACGGCGCCAGCTGCGCCCTGGCGCGCGGAGGACGGGCAAATCCGGTTGGCTGGACGAACCACGCCACGAACGACAGCCCGCCCCGGAACGAATGGCGACCCCGACCGGCGCACCATCAGTGCTTCGTGGCCATCGGGGGCGCAAATAGCGTTTGACGCGCATTGAGCTTGACGCGATGTCGCGACAAATGATGTCCGCGTTTGCAATGACGCTGAGAACCCCTCTCTCGCAGCGTGAGCGGCTCGCAGGCGCGCGTACGGGTGCCGTGAACCCACTCGCGATGGTTCCCCGGCGAGCTCGCAGCCAGGCGCGATTGCGGGCGTTCCACGGAGGCGCGAAAAGCGGTGAGACAATCCTGGGATGAACGACACGCGCGACCTCGCGAAGCGCCTCGCCGAGCTGCTCTCCCGGGAACACGGCGCCCTCGCCGACTTCCTCGTCGCCCTGGCGGAGTTCGATCGCGAGCGGCGCTGGCTCGAGCTCGGCCACACGAGTCTTTTTTACTTCCTGCACCGCGAGCTCGGCCTTTCGAAGGGGGCCGCGTTCTACCGCAAGACCGCGGCCGAGCTCCTCCAGCGGTACCCGGAGGTCGTCGAGCCGCTGCGGTCGGGTAAGCTCTGCCTGACGAGCGTCGTCGAGCTCGCGAAGGTCATCACGCCCGAGAACCGGGGCGATGTCGTGGCGCGGTTCTTCCACGCCTCCAAGCAGGAGGCGAAGGCCATCGCCGCCGAGCTCTGCCCGGCCGAGGCCACGCCTCACCGCGACGTCGTCACGGCGCTCGAGCCTCTGCCCACGTCGACGTCGACGCGGCCGTCGGCCGCTGCGCCGTGCCTCGAGCTGCCCCTCGCGCCGGTGGCTGGAGGTGGGGCGGTTCTTCCAGATGAACCACGCCGCGAGGCAGCGACCTGCGCGCCAGTCTCCCCGCCCGCGCCGACCCGTGCCACCGCGAAGCGCGACGAGGTCGAGCCGCTCACCGCGGACCTGCGCCGCCTGCACGTGACCGTCTCCCGGCGCTTCCTCGAGAAGCTGGCGGCGGCGCGCGACGCGCTCTCACACCGCCTCCCCGACGGCGGGACCGAGGCCGTGCTGGAGGCCGCCCTCGATCTCCTCCTCGCTGCCCAGGACAAGAAGCGCGGGCTCGTGAAGAAGCCCCGGACTTCCCCCACCCCTCCGCCCTCCACCAGCTCGCGCCACGTGCCGGCCGCGGTGAGGCGCGCCGTCTTCATCCGGGATGGCGGCTGCTGCCAGTGGCCGATGTCGTCGGGCGGCGTCTGTGGCTCCCGCACCCGGGTCGAGCTCGATCACATCGTGCCGATCGCGCTCGGAGGTGAGTCCACTGTCAGTAACATGCGACTGCTCTGCGCAGTTCACAATGCGCTCGCGGCGAGACAGGTGTTCGGGGCGCAGCTCATGGACCGCTACACCTCGCGCGGGCGGAGCGGAGATCCGGTGTCGGCCCCGAGGCGGGTGGCGCCTTCGAAGCGGGCCGCTGCGGAGCGGACCCCGCCCACCAGCAGCCAATCGTCATCTACCCCGAGCTTCCCGTTTCCGTGAGCAGGCGGGCGGGTTCTACCTGCGGGTCGCACGGTCCGTGCCGGAGTGAGTGCCGCGACCGCGACCCCGGCCGCTCCTGCCGCCGCGCCGCAGACGCGGGCTTACCTTCCCCTCGTGATCATCTCCGACGACAACGGGCCCTCCCCCGACCCTCCCGCTGCCCCCGAGCGCCGCCCGCCACCCGCGACGTCGCCCGTCGGGGACCCCGAGCCCACCCGTCCGCCTCCGGACGTGCGCGAGCCCCCGGCGCGCCCGCCGGAGCCACCGATGGGGGAGCCGTCGAAGAAGCCGCCTGCTGCGGTCTGACGCTACTTCGTCCCGCCGCGGAGCCGGTCGATGGCGGCCTTGGGGTTCTTGACCCCGTTCTTGAGGAGCCACCACGACACCTTCACGCCGCCCTGCGCCAGCACACCGAGGTAGCCGTGCGAGAGGAGCCGCGTCGTGGGCGCATCGATCTTCACGTGCGCCTTCACCGCCGGGTCCTTCTCCAGGATGAGCTTGAAGAACTCGATCCCGAACTCGCCGACGTCGTCGCCCTTCAGTGACGTGATGCGCGTCACGGCCGCGTCGGGGAGCGTGAGGGTGAAGTCGGGGTCCGTCGCGGGCCCTCGAGCAACGGTCGCCCGCCCGCCGTTGATCGTGAAGTGCGCCGGGCCGCCATCGAGCTGGAGCGCGACCTGCACCGCGTCGTGGAGCGGCCTCGTCGCCTTCTTCGCGACCTCGCTCGTCTCGAAGAACGTCTTGAGGGCGTCGAAGCTCGTGTCGGCCATGGCGGCGAATGTAGACGTTTTCGGGAGGCTGGCAAGCAGGGTAGCGGCCGTCCGGGCGAGCGTGTCCCCTGTCCCCCGGCGCGCAGGAACCCCGCCGGTCTGCTACCCTTCCGGGAGGTGCTCGCCTCCCTGCTCCTCGCCCTCTCGCTCGCCACCGTGCCTGCCACGGTCGCCCCGCCGGCGTCGGCCGTCCTCATCCAGGGCGGCCGGTGGCACGGCTACGGCGTCGTCTGGGGCCGCGGCCTCGTGCTGACGGCGCTTCACGTCGTCGAGGACATGCCGTCGGTGACGGTCTCGATCGACGGCGGTCCTCCCAGGCCGGCGCGGATCGCCGACGTGGAGCCGGCGCTCGACCTCGCGCTCCTCGCGGTCGAGGGTCCGCTCGGCGAGGCGCCGCGCCTCGGCGTGGCGGCGGCGCTGTCGCCAGGCGCCAACGTGCGCTTCGCCGGGTGTCCAGAGCCGGCCTGCGGCGCCGCCCCCGCCGTGGTCCTCGAGGGTTCGCGCGCCTTCGCGGGCGCGCGCTACCTCGCGATCGCGGCGGCCGTGCGCCCCGGCGCGAGCGGCACCCCGGTCCTCGACGCGAACGGGTCGCTCGTCGGCATCGTGGACCTCGCGCTCGCGCGCGACGGCGGCATCGCTCTCGCCGTCCCGGTGGAGCGTGCGGCGGCGCGCTTCCCGCGGCCGGGAGCGGCGCAGCGCTCACCCTGAGCGCGCATCTCCGCTCGGACGCACCAGCACGAGCGCCGGGCGCGACCGCGCGCCGCGGTCCCGCAGCTCGCGGGCGCGGCGGCGAAGCGCCTCGGCCTCCGCCAGCGCGGCGCGCGCGGCGTGTGGCCGCGGCGAGCGGTGCGCCAGGGCCTCGGCGGCGAGCGCCAGCGCCTCGAGCCGCTCTGCTTCGAGCGCCTCGCGCACCGCGCTCACCAGGTCGGGTTCGGCGCGGCCGGCGCGCCGGGAGCGTCGCGGTCGTCGCTCGACCGCGGCGGTTCGGCGCCGTTGGGGCCCGTCGCTGGCCCGGATCGCGGCGGAGCGGGGCTCGCCTCGTGGCGCTCGCTCTCGCCGCGGACCGGCATGACCTCCCGCGGATCGATCCCGAGGGCCTCGACCGTCGGCTGGTTGAGGTTGCCCGTCGAGGGGAGGCCCCGGGCACGCTGGAAGTCCATGAGCGCGGTCTGCGTCCGGTCGTCGAAGCGCCCGGTCAGGTCGACCGCAAACCCCCGGTCCGAGAGCGCTCTTTGCAACGTGCGAACCTGCTCGGGGGAGAAGTCGGAGGGACGGGCGACCGCGGTCTGGTCGTCGGTTCGTGGCGCCGCCGCGCGGTCCGACTGCGCCGTCCGGTCGTGACCCATGCAGCCGGCGACCAAGGCGACGACGGCGAGGAGAGCACGCTTCATCTGGACCCCCATTCGAGACAGAGTGTGGCTTAACGTCGCCACCGCTCCGCCGCCCGGCGAGCCCCCGCCTGCGACACGCCGCCCGCCTCCGGACGACCTTCGTGGGGTTGACGCGCCAGGGCGCGCACGGTTTAAACGCGGCATGCGCTCCCACCGCTCGCTCGCTCTCGCGATCGTCGCACTCCTCGCCGCCTGCGGCTCGCGGCGGATCCCCGGCACCGACATCCAGGACAACGCCGACACGCGCGGAATCGTCGCGGTCATCGACCAGTACCGCGGCGCCTCCGAGCGGCGCGACGCGCCGGCGGTGCTGGCGCTCGTCTCGAAGAAGTACTTCGACGACGCCGGGACCCCCGACCCGGCCGACGACCTCGATTACGAGCAGCTCAAGAAGCGCATCGGCGAGGACTTCTCGAAGCTGACCGCGCTCCGCCTCGACATCGGCGTGCGCCAGGTCGACGTGAAGGACGACCGCGCGCAGGCCCTCGTCTACTACGACTCGCACTACCGCATCGCGACGCGCTCGGGCGGCGAGGTGGCGAAGGTCGCCTCCGACCCACACCGCATGCAGTTCGTCCGCGAGGACGGCGCCTGGAAGTTCGTCAGCGGCTTGTAGCCGTCGCCGCGCTCAGACGCCGACGACGTCGCGGAAGCCGCGCTCGCCCATCGCCCGCAGCGCCGCGAGGCGGTCCCGGTAGCGCGTCCAGTCCTTCCACGCGAGGCGGTCGGCCGGGAGCGCCGCCAGGTGGAACGCGTGGATGCGCGACGCGGTGTAGCGCAGCGCGACGTACCGCGCGTACGGGTAGAGCGCCTCGGCCATGCGCCCGTCGAGCGCGGCGCGCTCGCGGTACCCGGCGAGGAGCGCGCGCGCGAGCGCCGGGTCGAAGCCCTCGCCGTAGCACCACGCGTTCACCACGACGGCGAGGTCGTACGCGAGCGCGTCGACGCAGCTCATCTCCCAGTCGAGGAGCGCCGAGACGGCATCGCCCACCCAGAGCACGTTGTCGAGGAAGAGGTCGCCGTGCACGAGGCCGCGCGGCGCATCGGGGAGCGCGACGCGGGCGAGCTCGTCGCGCAGCATCGGCAGCGCCGGCGCGACGAGCGGGTCGCCGCCGCCGTCCGGCTCGAGCCCGCGCATCCACGCCGTGACCCGCGCCAGGCCGTATGGGTTCGGGCGCGTCGCGCGGAAGGCGGGCGCGAGCGCGTGGAGCCGCCCCAGCTCGGCGCCGATGCGGCGGCAGCGCTCGGGCGTGACGTCGACGCGCTCCAGCTCCTCACCCTCGGCGTAGGCGAACAGCATCGCGGGCCTGCCCGCCGCCTCGACGAACGTCGCCCCGTCCGGCGCGACGACGAGCGGCGCGCCGGGGAAGCCGTGCGCGGCGAGGAAGCGCAGCACCTCGGCCTCGAAGCGCACGTCGTCGGCGCTCTTCCCCTCGTTCACCCGCAGGAACCAGCGCCGCCCCGCCGACCACACGTGGTAGTTGGTGTTGACGCTCCCCTTCGGCTCGGGGAGCGTCCGCTCGGGCGGGGGCAGGCCGTAACGGGCGAGCACCGCTCCCAGATCGGCGTCGCTGAGGGGCGTATAGAGGGCCATGCGCGGTGTGGGCCGAGCATGCCCGCTCGCCCGGTGAGGCGTCAACGGCGCGTCGCCCACCGTCTCGTTACACTCTCGCCGCGCCCGCGCCGGGCGCGGACCCGGGTACACTCGCCACGTGAGCCGCGACAAGGACCACATCGCCCTCTCGGACGAGCACAACTCGCGCGGGATCGAGCTCGCCGATCGCGGGTGGCTCGACGAGGCGATCAAGGAGTTCAAGAAGGCGATCGAGCTCGACCCGCGCTCGGCGCACGCGCACGACAACCTCGCGACGGTGTTCTCGGAGAAGAAGCTCTGGCGGGAGGCGCTCCAGGAGTATCTCACCGCCATCCGGCTCGAGCCGGACAGCGCCACCGCCCACTACAACCTCGCCTGCTTCCTCGCGACGCACGGCCCGGACATGGCGATCTCCGAGTACAAGGACGCGATCC
>JBJMQK010000256.1:0-12067 GCA_045802735.1 Anaeromyxobacteraceae bacterium
GGTGACCTGCGCCGCGTCGTGGAGCGCGGCGCGGTGCGCTTCGAGGAGAAGGTCGCGGCGGTGATGTCGAGGAACCCCCGCACCGTGCGGCCCGAGGCCCTCGTCGCGGACGCCGCGCGCGTGCTGCGCCAGGCGCGCATCGACCAGGTGCCGGTGGTGGATGGCGAGGGACGGCCGGTGGGGCTGCTCGACGTGCAGGACCTCCTGGCGGCGCGGGTTCTCTGATCTCGACCTCGATCTCCTCCTTGCCGACCGCCCGCCCGCCGACCGAAGCCCAGCTCCGCCGCGACCTCGTCGAGGTCTGCCGCCGGCTCCACGCGCGCGATCTCATCGGCGCGGGCGAGGGCAACGTCTCCTGCCGGCTCGGCGGGGGGAAGCTCCTCGTGACGCCGTCGGGCGCGAGCAAGGGGCACCTGCGCACGACGGATCTCGTCGTCGTCACCGAGCACGGCGAGAAGGTGCGGGGCCGCGGGCGCGCGTCCACCGAGCTGCGGATGCACCTCGCGGCGTACGCCGCCCGCCCGGACGTGCGCGCCATCGTCCACGCGCACCCGATCACCGCCGTCGCGCTGACGGTCGCCGGTGCGCCGCCGCCGAACGATGTGATGCCCGAGGCGGCGGTGGTGCTGGGGCAGATCGTGGTGGCGCCGTTCTCGACGCCGGGCACCGACGAGGTGCCGCGCGCGCTCGCGCCGTTCCTCCCGGGGCACGAGGTCATCCTGCTCGAGCGCCACGGCGCGCTGGCGCTGGGGAAGACGCTGTTCGAGGCGCTCGACCGCATCGAGACGCTGGAGCGCGTCTCGCGCGTCGCGGTGCTCGCGCGCCTCCTCGGGCGGTGCGAGCCGCTCGGCGCCGAGGCCGTCGCGAAGGTGCTCGCCGCGGCCGGCGTGGTTCGATGAACGCCCGCTGAACGGCGTGCTGGCCCTGGTTATCCTCCGGTCTCGGAGGGACGGCGATGAAGAGCGTGAACCCCGCGACGGGCGACGTGCTGAAGGAGTACCCCGACCACGCGGAGGCGGAGGTGGAGGCGCGGCTCGCGCGCGCCGCGGCGGTGTTCCGCACCTGGCGCCGCACACCGTTCACCGAGCGCTCGCGGTACCTGCGGGCCGCGGGCGACCTCCTCGATCGCGAGAAGGAGCGCCTCGGCCGCCTCATGACGCTCGAGATGGGAAAGACGCTCAAGTCGGCGATCGCCGAGGCGGAGAAGTGCGCGCTGGCCTGCCGCTTCTACGCCGAGAACGCGGAGCGCTTCCTCGCCGACGAGGAGGTGAAGACCGAGGCGTCGAGGAGCTACGTGCGCTACCTGCCCCTCGGGCCGGTGCTCGCGGTGATGCCCTGGAACTTCCCCTTCTGGCAGGTGTTCCGCTTCGCCGCGCCTGCGCTCATGGCCGGGAACGTCGGGCTCCTCAAGCACGCGTCGAACGTGCCCGGGTGCGCGCTCGAGATCGAGTCGATTCTCCTCCGCGCTGGCTTCCCCGAGGGTGCGTTCCAGACGCTGCTCGTCGGCTCGGTGGCGGTGTCGAAGATCATCGCCGATCCGCGCATCACGGCGGTGACGCTCACCGGCAGCGAGGGCGCCGGGATGAAGGTGGGCGAGGCCGCGGGCAAGGCCATCAAGAAGGTGGTGCTCGAGCTCGGCGGGTCGGACGCCTTCGTCGTGATGCCGAGCGCGGATCTCGAGGCGGCGGCGAAGACGGCGGTCACCGCACGCTGCATCAACAACGGCCAGTCGTGCATCGCGGCGAAGCGCTTCATCGTGCACGAGGAGGTGTACGCGGAGTTCGAGCGGCGGATGAAGGACGGGCTCGAGCGGCTGCGCGTCGGCGATCCGCTGGGCGAGGCGGACATCGGCCCGCTGGCGACGGCGCAGGGTGTGGATGACGTCGAGAAGCAGGTGGCGCGCTCCGTGAAGGCGGGCGCGCGGCTCGTCTGCGGGGCGCAGCGGGTGGGATCGAAGGGCAACTACTTCATGCCGGGCGCGCTCGCCGACATCCCGAAGGACGCGCCCGCATTCACCGAGGAGGTGTTCGGTCCGGTGGCGCTGCTGTTCAAGGTGCGCAGCGCGGAGGAGGCGATCGCCCTCGCCAACGACAACGTCTACGGCCTCGGGTCGTCGGTGTGGACGAACGACGCCGCCGAGCGCGAGCGGTTCGTGAACGAGCTCGAGGCGGGCGCGACGTTCGTGAACGCGATGGTCGCGTCCGACCCGCGCCTGCCGTTCGGCGGTGTGAAACACTCAGGCCACGGTCGCGAGCTGGGCGCCTGGGGCATCCGCGAGTTCGTGAACGCGAAGACGGTGTTCGTGCAGGAGCCGAAGGGCGGCGGCGGAAAGGCGAGCGCCGTGCACGACGCGGGGACGCACGCGGCGGAGTAGCGGTGGAGGTGCAGCGGCTCCGCGTCGCGGTGAGGGAGCCGTTCCGGCTCGACCTCACCGTGGCGGTGCTGCAGCGGCTGCCCGTGAACCCGGTGGAGGTGTGGGTCCCCGGAGCGACCCCGACCCCGACCCCGGCCGGCCGCTACCTCCGCGCCTTCTCCACCCTGCGCGGCCCCGTCGCCTGGATCGTCACCCCCGACCCCGCGGGCGGCCTCCTCCTCGAGCTTCGCGGCCCCGCCGGCGATCCGGCGCCCTGGATCGCCCGCCTGCGCCGCGCCCTCGGCACCGACGTCGACCTCGCCCCGTTCTACGCGCGCGCCCGGCGCTTCCCCCCGCTCGCACGGCTCGCGCGCATGCTGCGCGGCGTGAAGCCTCCGCGCTTCGCCGCGCTTCACGAGTCCTTCGCGAGCGTGCTCCTCTTCCAGCAGGTGAGCCTCGCCTCCGCGCTCGCGACGCTGCGGCGGCTCGTCGTGTCCCTCTCCCCGCCCGTCGAGGTCGACGGGACCGTGCTGCATCCGTTCCCTGACGCCGGCGCGATCGACGCGCTCTCCGAGCGGGAGCTGCGCGGCTTCGGCATGAGCGGTGTGAAGGCGCGCGCACTCCGCGCCGCCTGCCGCGCGATCGACGCGGGGGCGCTCACAGAGGACGCGCTCGCGGCGCTCCCCTCCCCCGCGCTCCGTGACCGGCTCCTCGCGCTCGACGGCGTCGGGCCCTGGACGGCTGAGCTCCTCATGCTGCGCGGCTTCGGCCGGCTCGACGCGTTTCCGCCGGGCGACGTCGCGGCGGAGCGCCTCCTGCGCGACCTCGGCTCGGACGCGTCGGGACGCGAGCTCGTCGAGGCGCTCGGGTCGACGCGCGGGATGCTCTATTACCACCTGTCGCTCCACCGCCTCGCGGCGCTCGGACGCGGCCCGTTCGCCGGCGCCGCCGTTGGCCTCACCGTCACTGGAGCGAGGGCGAGGGGTCGGCCACCGTCGCCGCCGCGCACCTGACGAGCGCCGGGAGCGACGCGCGGAGATCGCGCGACATGAGGCGCGGCGCGACCCGGCCGCGCGCGATGCGGGACAGCTCGCCGAAGAGGCGGACCCCCTCGACGGGGTCGAGCCACTCCAGCATGCGGCGGGCGTCGTCCGGCCGCGAGATGGCGAGCGCGAGCGCGCGCGCGGCGAGCTCGGGGAAAGGCAGCGCTTCGGCGAGGTCGTGGTCGATCATGAGGGCGGTTGTACACCGACGGTCTGACGGAACGCATGTTCAGCATGATCCGGGGGCATCGGGCGGCACGTCGCAGCCCGTGGTCTGGATCGCGCCCGCGCGGCTACCGCGCGTCGGGCGTCGCACCCGTCCGCGCGGCACGGCCCTCGAGCGCCCCGAGCTCCTCGCGCACGCGTGGGGCGCGCGGATCGTCGGGGTGCGCGCGCAGGAGGCGGCGCCAGGCGTCGGCAGCGGCGGCGCGCTTCGCGGGGTCGCCCGCGGCGCCGGCGGCGAGGAGCGCGCCCGAGAGGAAGAGCGCGCCGGCGTGGTCGGGCTCGCGCGCCAGCACCGCCCGGGCGTCGGCGAGCGCCTGGTCGGGGTTCCCGGCGAGGACGAAGGCGTCGCCGCGCCGCGCCTGCGCCTCGAGCGCGGGCGCGACGGCCGCGGCGAGGCAGTACGCCTCGTCGGACGACGCCCCGGCGCGCCGCGCGCGCTCGGCCGCCGCGACGAGCGCGCCGTAGCTGCGCTTCGCCGTCGTCCGGTCGCACGCCTCGCGCGCCCGCGCCGACGGCCGCCCGCTGCGCGCAGCCGCGAGCGCATCGAGGCGCGCCAGGGCGGGAGCGGCCTGCTCCAGCGCCTGCCGGTACCAGTCGATCGCGTCGAGCGGGCGGCCGTTCTGCAGGTACAGGTTCCCGAGCGCGAGCAGGATGTCGGGCGTCTTCGGCCGGTCGCGGATCGCCGCCTTGAGCCCCTCGACGCGCTCGAGCAGCGCCCGGGGCGACTCGGCGCCGGCGTCCGTGCCCGGACGCGCTTCCCCGCCGCCCTGCGCCGCCGCCAACACCGCCGCGGCGAGCGCCCCGCTCGACACCGCCGCCGCGAACGCCCGGCGAAGCCGCGCCGCTCGCCCCTTCACAGCGGGTACGCCCCCACCGCCGACAGGTCGTGCGGCGGCGCCACCGCGAGCAGCGCCGCCACCGTCCGGCCGTCACCGGGCACCGCGAGGTCGGGCGCCAGCTCGGCGAGCGGCGCGAGCACGAAGCGGCGCAGCGCGAGGCCCGGGTGCGGGAGGGTCAGCGTGGGCGTCCCCAGCGTCGCCTCGCCGTGGAGGAGCAGGTCGAGGTCGAGCGTGCGCGGCCCCCACCTCACCTCGCGGCGGCGCAGCGCGGCGTGCTCGACCGCCTGCAGCGCGGCGAGGAGCCGCTCCGGCGGGAGCGTCGTCTCGAGCGCGAGCACGGCGTTCAGGTAGCTCGGCTGCGGCGGCCCCATCGGCGCGGTCTCGTACACGCGCGAGGCGCGCACCACCGCCACGCCCGGCGTCGCGCGCAGCGCCCGCGCGGCGAGCGCGAGGTGGGCCCAGCGATCCCCGAGGTTCGTCCCGACGGAGACGTAGGCGCGCATGGAAGTGCGCCGCTCGCGCTAGCCCGCGACCGCGTTCTTCAGCACGCCGATCCCGGAGACCTCGACCTCGACCACGTCGCCGCGGCGGAGCGGCCCCACGCCCTCGGGCGTGCCGGTCGAGACGAGGTCGCCGGGGAGGAGCGTCATCGTCTGCGAGATGAAGGCGACGAGGAGGTACGGGTCGAAGACCATGTCCTTCGTCGAGCCGCGCTGCCGCTGCTCGCCGTTCACGCGGCAGGTGACGACCACGTCGAGCGGGTCGAGCGCGGTCTCGACGAACGGCCCGACCGGGCAGAACGTGTCGAACCCCTTCGCGCGGGTGAAGTGCGCCTCGGCGCGCTGGATGTCACGCGCGGTGACGTCGTTCACGCACGTCCAGCCGAAGATCGCCTCCCTCGCCTCCACCGCCGTGGCGGCGCGGGTGAGCGTCCGGCCGATGACCGCGCCGAGCTCCGCCTCGTGGTGGACCTCCTTCGACTGCTCGGGGTGGCGGATCGTGCCGCCCGGTCCGAGGATGGAGGTGGAGGGCTTGATGAAGAGCAGCGGCTCCTTCGGGACCTCGTTGCCGAGCTCCTTCGCGTGCGCGCGGTAGTTGCGCCCGACGCACACCACCTTCGACGGCGCGACGGGCGCGAGGAGCGTCACGTCCGGGAGGGCGTACGCCGGGCCCTCGGGCAGCCCGCCCGCCCACGGCTCGGCCGTGAGGGCGCGCACCTCCTGCCCCTCGATGACGCCGTACAGCTCGCGACCACCCCGCCTGAACCGGCACGTCCGCATCTACGACCTCCGCAGCCCGAGCACGTCGGACATGTCGTAGAGGCCTGCCGGCTTCCCGGCCACCCAACGCGCGGCGCGCACCGCCCCGCGCGCGAACTGCTCGCGCGACGTCGCGCGGTGCGTCACCTCGACGCGTTCGCCCTCGCCGACGAAGTACACGGTGTGCTCGCCGACGACGTCGCCGCCGCGGAGCGTCTGGACGCCGATCTCCCGCGGCGGCCGCTCGCCGATCATCCCGGCGCGCTCGAACTGGAGGTCCTTCGCCGGGTCGCGCCCGAGCGCCTCCGCCGCGACCTCGGCGAGGCGCACGGCGGTGCCGGAGGGCGCGTCCTTCTTCTTCTTGTGGTGGATCTCGACGATCTCGACGTCGTACGCGTCCCCGAGCGTGCGCGCGGCGTCGCGCACCAGCGCGAACATGACGTTCACGCCGACGCTCATGTTCGGCGACTGCACGACGGCGATCCGCCGCGCCGCCTCTGCGACGCGCGCCTTCGTCTCGGGCGTGAAGCCCGTCGAGCCGATGACGATCGCCACCCCCGCCTCGGCGCAGAGCGCGGCGTGCGCCGCCGACGCCTCGTGGCTCGTGAAGTCCACGACGACGTCGGCGCCGCGCCGCAGGACGTCGGCCAGGTCCGCGGTCACCGGGACGCCGATCGGCCCGAGCCCCGCCGCCGCGCCGGCGTCGAGCCCAGGCGGGAAGCCGGGCCGCTCGGTCGCGCCGACGATGGAGAAGCCGCCGTCCGCGCGCAGCGCCCGCAGGATCTGCCCGCCCATGCGCCCGGAGGCGCCCGTCACCACGACCCGGCTCATCGGGACTCCCTCAAGCGATCTGCACGAGGCCGAAGCGGGCCATCGCCTCGCGGACCTTCACGAGGCTCGGATCCGACACCTGCACGAGCGGCAGCCGGATCTCGGGACCCGCCTTGCCGAGCAGCGTCACGCCGGCCTTCACCGGCCCGGGGTTCGTCTCGACGAACATGGCGCGGTTCAGGTCGGCCATCGCGACCTGCTTGTCGAGCGCGGTGCGGAAGTCGCCGCGCAGCGCCGCGGCCACGAGCTCCTTCATCGCGCGCGGCGCGATGTTCGAGACGACGGAGATGACGCCGTGCCCGCCGCAGGCGATGTACGGCACGACCGTGAAGTCGTCGCCGGAGAGGAACGAGATCGCGTCGCGCCCCACCTTCTCCACGAGCTGGACCTGGCGGTCCATGCTCGCGGTCGCCTCCTTGAGGCCGATGATGGCGCCCGCCTTGGCGAGCCGCGCGACCGTCTCGGGCAGGAGGTCGCCCGAGGTCCGCGACGGCACGTTGTAGGCGACCACCGGGAAGCGCGTGGCCTCCTGGATCGCGACGTAGTGGCGGAAGAGGCCCTCCTGCGTCGGCTTGTTGTAGTAGGGCGTGACGACGAGCGCGGCGTCGGCGCCGAGCTCCTTCGCCTGCTTCACCGACTCGATGCACTCGTGCGTCGCGTTCGAGCCGGCGCCGGCGATGACGGGCGCCTTGCCCTTGCACACCTCGACCACGGTGCGGACGACGTCGGCGCGCTCCTGCGCGGTGAGGGTCACGCCCTCGCCCGTGGTCCCGCACGGCACGATGCCGTCGGTGCCCTGCGCGAGCTGCCAGGCGGTGAGCTCCCGCAGCGCCCGGAGGTCCACCTTCCCGTCCTTCATCGGCGTGACGATGGCGACGTACGAGCCCTGGAACCGCATGCGACCTCCGGCGAAGCTTGGGGACCGAGAAAGCTTAACCGATCTCGCGCCGGCCGCCGAAACGACGCCCGGCCGGGGTGGCGCTCTCGCCGCGCACCAGATCCCGGAGCGTCTCGCGCTTCCGCGCGAGGTAGGCGGTATCGCCGTCGACCAGGATCTCGGCCGAGCGCGGGCGCGTGTTGTAGTTCGACGACATCGCGAACCCGTAGGCGCCCGCGGAGCGGACGCACAGGAGGTCGCCCGCCTCGGGCTCGGGGAGCCGCCGCTTCTGCGCCAGGAAGTCGGACGACTCGCACACCGGTCCGACGACGTCGGCGACGATCTCGTTCGCCGCAGGGCGGCCGACCGGCTCGATCGCGTGGTGCGCGCCGTAGAACGCGGGCCGCACGAGGTCGCTCATCGCCGCGTCCACCACCACGAACTCGCGGCGGCCGTTCTTCTTGCGGTAGAGCACGCGCGTCACGAGCACGCCCGCGTTCCCGACGAGCACGCGCCCCGGCTCCATCAGCACCTCGCCGTCGTAGCGGGCGAGCGCCTTCTTCACCGCAGCGCCGTAGGCGTCCGGGTGCGGCGGCGCCTCGTCGCCGTACTGGATGCCGAGGCCGCCGCCCACGTCGAGGTGCCCGAGCCGGATCCCCTGCGCGGCGAGGTCGTCGACGAGCGCGAGGACGCGCGCGATGGCGTCGAGGAACGGGCCGACGTCGGTGATCTGCGAGCCGATGTGCATCGCGACGCCCTTGACGAGGAGCGCGTCGTCCTTCGCCGCGATCGCGTAGAGCCGCCGCGCCTCCTCGACCGAGACGCCGAACTTCGACTCGCGCAGGCCGGTCGCGATGTACGGGTGCGTCTTCGGATCGACGGCCGGGTTCACCCGCAGCGCGACCGGCGCGCGGACCTTCATGCGCCGCGCGACGATCGACACGCGCGCCAGCTCGGCGGCGCTCTCGACGTCGATCACCTTCACGCGCTGCTCGAGCGCGAAGGCGATCTCGTCGTCGCGCTTGCCGACGCCGCTGAAGACCACCTTGCCGGGGTCGCCGCCGGCCTTCACCACCCGGTACAGCTCGCCCGCGGAGACGATGTCGAACCCGGCGCCGAGCTTCGCGAAGAGCGACAGCACGGCGAGGTTCGAGTTCGCCTTCACCGCGTAGCAGACGAGGTGCGGGATCCCGCGGAGCGCCTTCTCGAGCACCTTCCAGTGCCGGGTGAGCGTGGCGGTGGAGTAGACGTAGAGCGGGGTGCCGTAGGCGTCGGCGAGCTCCGCGAGCGGGATGGACTCGGCGTGGAGGACGCCGCGCTTGCGCTGGAAGTGGTTCACGGGGTGCCGGCGTCGCCCTTCGACTCCGTCGAGGTCGGGTTCGGGATGGGGGTCGTGGTGGTGGTCTTATCGTCGTCGCGACCGGGCGGCCGCGGAGGGGCCTTCACGCCGCAGGCGGCGAGCGCGAGCACCGCCAGGGCGAGCGCGACCTTCCTCACCGCGCCCCGAGCTCCTTCTCCCAGCGCGCGAGCTGTCGCCGCACCTGCTTCGGCCCCGGCGCACCGGTGATCTCGCGCCGCGCGAGGCTCTTCGCCGCGTCGAAGCGCTTCACGACGTCCGGCGCGAACGCGGCATGGAACCGGCGCCATTCCTCGGGCGCGAGGTCGGCGAGCGGCTTCCCCGCCTTCGTCGCGTGCGCGGCGGCGGCGCCGACGGCCTCGTGCGCCTCGCGGAACGGGACGCCCTTCTCGACGAGGTACTCGGCCGCGTCGGTGGCGAGCGCCTCGCCGCCGCCGAGCGCCTCGCGCATCCGCTCCGCGTGGAACGTCGCCGTCTCCACCGCGCCGGCGAGCGCCTCCAGCGTCCCGACGAGCGTCCCCGGAGCGCCGACGAGCGGCCGCTTGTCCTCCTGGAGATCGCGGTTGTACGAGAGCGGCAGGTTCTTCGGCAGCGTGAGCAAGGTCACGAGGTCGCCGATGGCGCGCCCGGCGCGGCCGCGCGCCAGCTCGCCGACGTCGGGGTTCTTCTTCTGCGGCATGAGCGAGCTGCCGGTGGAGAAGGCGTCGGAGAGCGTCATGAAGCCGAACTCGCGCGTCGTCCAGAGGACGATCTCCTCGCCGAGGCGCGAGAGGTGCACCGCCGCGAGCCCGCAGGCGAAGGCGAGCTCGATCGCGCTGTCGCGGTCGGACACGGCGTCGAGCGAGTTCTGCGTGACGCCGGCGAGCCCGAGCGCGCGCGCGACCGCCTCGCGGTCGAGCGGCAGGGTCGTCCCGGCGAGCGCGCCCGCGCCGAGCGGCGAGATCGCGGCCCGCGCCCGCACCTCCCGGAAGCGCTGGCGGTCGCGCGCGCACATCTCGACGTAGGCGAGGAGGTGGTGCGCGAGCGTGACGGGCTGGGCGCGCTGGAGATGGGTGTAGCCGGGGAGGAGCGTCGCCTCGTGCCGGCGCGCCTGGACGACGAGCGCGCGCATGAGCCCGGCGAGCGCCGCGTCGCAGCGGTCGCAAGCCGCCACGATGAAGAGGCGCTCGTCGAGCGCGACCTGGTCGTTGCGGCTCCGGCCCGCGTGCAGGTAGCCGGCGTCCTTGCCGACGATCTCGCCGAGGCGGCGCTCCACGTGCGTGTGGACGTCCTCGAGCGCGGGGTCGAACGCGATCTTCCCGGCCGCGAACTCCTCGCGCACCTGCGCGAGCCCCGCGTCGATGCGCTTCGCCGCGGCCTTGGGCACGATGCCCTGCGCCGCCAGCATCGCGACGTGTGCGCGGCTGCCGCGGATGTCCTCGTCGTAGAGCGCGCCGTCGTCCTGGATCGACACCGACATCGCGACGAGGCGCGGGTCGGCGTCGCCGGCCAGCGCGGCGCGGGAGACGGGCTTCGCGGCGGAGCGGGTCTTCGTGGCCATGACGCGCCCTAGAACTTCACCGCGAGCCCGGAGCGCAGCGCGTGGCCGCGCGACAGCGACGTGTGGCCCGTCGCGTTCCCGTACTCGAGCCCGGAGAGCGGCTGGAGGACGCCGTAGTCCACCCAGAACTGGAAGCCGTCGTCGGAGTGGTACGACAGCCCGAGGTCCGCCTCGATCCCGAGCGGCCGCGCGGTCCCCGAGGGCGTCGACGAGGCGTACATGGCCTGCGAGTAGACGATGGCAGCCTTCGCCGCGAGACCCTCGAGCAGCTCGTAGCGGAGCGTGGGCTTCAGGTACCAGGCGTCGGTCACGCCCTGCAGGATCTCGCGCCAGAGCACGAGGTCCACGCGGTAAGCGGGGTTGAAGCGGAAGTTGCGGATGTCGAGCACCTTGTCGCCGCTGGCGAACTGCTCGCCGTCGACGTCGCAGATCGTCCCGCCGGAGATGGGATCGCGGCCGCACCGCGCGCCGTTGCCTTGCGGGCTGCCGGCGGTCGCGCCGCTGTTGACGCGGCCGGGGCGGTTCCCGAGCCCCGGGTTCGTGTCGCCGCTCGCGAACCCCGCCTCGCCACCGATCGTGAGCTTGCCGTCCGCGAGCTTCCACCCCGCGTTGAGCGCGCCGCCGAACTGCCGCAGCAGCACCGGGCCGGTCACCGTCGCGCCCGTCGTGTCGGCGTTCCCGATCTGCCCGAGGACGCCGGCGAACTCGGCCTCGAGGTGGAAGCGCCGCGACTCGCGCCGCGCCCACAGGTCGAGGACGTGCGCGTAGGCGTCGCGGCGGACCGCCGTCCCGAGGCCGCTGTTGCCGGTGGTGCCGACGTCCGCCGGCTGACCCTCGCTCGGCAGCGTCGTGGGGGTCGCGAACCCGGAGAACTCGTAGGTCTGCGTCTTGTACATGTACCAGGCGCCGAAGGACGTGCTCGCCTCGTTGCGGTCGAGCTTGCGCTTCATCTCCTCGGCCGTGTCCTCGTGGACGATCTTGAGGCCGAGCGCGCGGGCGTCGTCGAACTGGTCGCGGTCGAAGGGCTGCCCGATGCCGCGGTTCCGCGCCGGGTCGCTCGAGGTGACGCCCGTCGAGACGAACTCGTACATGGGCACGAGCACGAACTTGCCGACGCGCGTGTCGAGCGGCATGAGCGCGAACTGGAGGCGGTCGACCGAGTCGCCGAGGTCGTCGTCGATGCCGTTGCCGGCGTGCGCGAGGAGGCCCATGCCCCACGACGACGGCATGCGGCCGAAGGAGAGGAGCCCCACCGGCGTCTGCACCTCGGCCCAGGCGCGCTTCACCACGAGCGAGCTGCGGTCGGAGTTGACGCCGTTCTCGGGCGGCACCTGCGTCCTCGCGTCGAACGTCCGGTTCGTCGCGTCGCTGCGCGAGAGGAGCCCGCCCTGCGGCGTCTGGCCGAGGACGAGGTCGTCGAGGAGATCGAGCTGCCCCATGACCCGCACCTGCTCCGAGACGTTCAAGGTCGGCTCGACGCGGAAGCGCATGTTCGCGCTCGTGAGCGTGCCGCGGTGGGCGGGATCGATGAGCGGCCGCGGGAAGAGGTAGTACCCGGAGCGATCGAGGTCGCGGCGCAGATCGAGGTTGTCGAACAGCTCGCCGCGCGTTCGCAGGTAGCCGTTCAGCTGCAGGAACTCGAGCTTCGGGCGGTCGCCGGCCGGCGCGGTCGTCTCGAGGAACTCGCGCGCGGACTGGGCGCCCTGGATCTCGGCGCGGATCTCGTCGCGCATGTCCTCCTTC
>JBJMQK010000297.1:0-3816 GCA_045802735.1 Anaeromyxobacteraceae bacterium
CGCAGCGGCGATCGATCGCGTGGAGGACGGGGAGGCCATCGACGTGGTGCTGCTGTCGCCGCGGCTCGAGGACCCGGTGCGCGTGGCCCAGCGCCTGCACTCGCTCGATCGGCAGGGCGCCGTGGTGATCCTGGCCCTCGAGGCGCGCGCGGACGAGGTCCGTCACGTTCTCGAGGTGGCCCCGTTCCTGGACGGGGACGTGGTTCTGGCGACGACCACGGATGGCGCGGAGCTCGCCGGCCTGCTGGCCGAGGCCGCGGCGCGCACGCGCGCCCGGCGCGAGGAGAAGGCGGCGCGCAAGAGGCGGCGTGAAACGCCGCCGCCGCTGAGCGCCCGGTACCTCGGCACGCTGCTCGACAGCGCGCCGATCGGGATCGTCACGCTCGACGCCGGCGGCGCCGTGATCGGCTGGAACCGGCGGGCGGGCGAGATGCTCGAGGTCGCCGAGGTGGAGGCGCTCGGGATGCCGTTCGAGGAGCTGTGGAGCGAAGGGGACCGCGCGCGGCTCGCCGCCCTCGTCGAGCGCCTCGATCGGTACGGGCTGTCCGGCGCGGGAGAGGTCTTCGAGCGCGGCGGGCGCACCTTCGAGGTCACCGGCGCGCCGTTCAGCATCCGCTCGGGCGAGCCCGGCACGCTGCTGGTCCTGCAAGACGTGTCGTCGCGGGTCGCGGCGCAGCGGGAGCTCAGCCTGCAGAAGGCGCTGCTCGAGGCGCAGGCGGAGTCGGCGATCGCCGGCATCGCAGTCGTCACCCTCGACGGGCAGCTCGAGCGCATCAACGGCCGCTGGACGGCGATCTGGGGCGTCGACGAGGAGATGATGCGGCGCGATCGCGACGCGGCTACCCGCGCCACGCTTGCGCAGGTCGTCGACCCGGACGCGTTCATCGCAGGGGTCGAGACGCTCGCTGCGAACCCGGGGAGCGACTACAGCGACGAGATCCGGCTTAAGGACGGGCGGACGATCGAGCGCTACGGCGCGCACGTCCGCACCGAGGACGGCGAGATCGTCGGCCGCGTCTGGTTCCACACGGACATCACGGAGCGAAAGCGCGAGGAGGAGGCGCTCCGCTTCCTGGCGGATGCCACGAACCTGCTCTCGTCGTCGCTCGACTACCGGACCACGCTGCGCCGCGTGGCCGAGCTCGCCGTGCCGAAGATCGCCGACTGGTGCTCGGTCGAGGTCGGCGAAGGGCATCCGCACCAGCTGGCGGTGGCGCATGTCGACCCGGAGAAGGTGGAGTTCGCGCGCGCGTTCCGCGAGCGCTATCCGGAGGATCCCGAGACAGGCCCCGTCGCGACCGTGATGCGGACCGGGGAGCCGCAGATCTATCCGCTCATCCCCGAGGGCGCGCTCGAGGCGGCCGCGCACGACGAGGACCACCTCCGGCTCCTGCGCGAGCTGCAGCTGCACTCGGTCATGATCGTTCCGATCCAAGTTCGCGGCCGCAACTTCGGTGCGATCACGTTCGTCAGCGCCGAGTCTGGGCACAGCTACGACGACGACGACCTGCGGCTGGCGCAGGAGCTGGCGCGCCGAGCAGCGATGGCGATCGACAACTCACGGGTCCACGCCGAGCTGCGTGACACCGCGCGCGCGCTCCAGGAGAGCCTCCTGCCGCCCCATCTGCCGTTGGTCGAGCACGTCGAGCTGGCGGCGCGCTTCCGGCCCGCCGGCGCAGGAATGCAGGTCGGCGGCGACTTCTACGACATCTTCGACAGCGGCGAGAACGAGTGGTGCATCGCCGTCGGCGACGTGTGCGGGAAGGGCGCGGAAGCGGCGGCGCTGACCGCCCTGACGCGCTACACGGCGCGCGCGGCAGCGACCTACGAGGAGAGCGCGGGCGGCGTGCTCGGCGTATTGAATCGGGCACTGCTGCACCAGCGCGGCGACTTCCGCTTCACGACGCTGGCGTTCTGCGCGCTGAAGATGGGCGAGCGGCCGTGCAGGCTGCGTGCAGCGTCGGCCGGCCATCCGCGGCCGCTGCTCCTGCGGCCGGACGGCAGTGCGCGGCCGGTCGGCGCTGCCGGCCCGCTGCTCGGCGTAGTTCCCGACGCGGAGTTCGCGGAGGAGGAGGTCGGGCTCGAGGACGGCGACGTGATCGTGCTCTACACCGACGGGCTGACCGATGCGTACGCGCCGGGCCGGATGGTCGACGAAGCGGAGTTGCTCAGGGCTCTGCAGGACTGCACTGGGCTGAGCGCGGGCGAGATCGCGCTGCACCTGGAGGGCGTGGCGCTCGGCGACAACGACACGGAGCCGCGGGACGACATCGCGATCCTGGTGGCGAAGATCGGGGAGTAGGCGGTCGGGTCGGGATCGGCGAACTGCGGCAATAAACGGGTCATGCTCTAACGGTGCCGATACCGCGTGTTCGCCTGCTCGGCACGCGCGCCACGTTTGCCGCAAATAGTCCGGTGAAGTCGACTCGCATGGTCGCAGGCGTCCGCCCAGGTGACGGGACCGTTACAGCCCGACCTCTTTATCGATGTCGTTGGTCGGGCGCGGACGCGCCGCGGCGACGTCCGCTACGCCCCGCCGAACGGCTCGTCGCGCTCCGCGACCGCCTGCTTGAAGCCTGCTTCGGCCGCCCGGGCCTGGAAGGCATAGCCCTCGGGCGTGTGGCGGGCGATGCCGTCGAAGAGCGTGCCGAGCACCTGGGTGGCGTGGAGGCCCTGCGAGTACAGCGCCTGGTTCACGAGCAGCTTCATCATCACGAGCTGGTTGGCCGGGAGGTGCGAGATGCGCTCGACCAGCGTCTCGAAGCGCTCGTCGAGCTCGGCGGCGGGCGGCGCCTCGATCGCGAGCCCCCACTCGAGCGCCTGCGCGCCGCTGATCAGGTCGCCCGTGAAGAGCAGTCGCTTTGCGCGCTGGTCGCCTATGCGCTGCGCCCACAGGGCCGTCGTAGGGACGCCCCAGACGCGTGAGGGCGGGTAGCCGATGCGGGCGTCATCGGCGATCACGAGCAGATCGCTGCACAGCGCCATGTCCGTGCCGCCGGCCACGCAGAAGCCCTGCACCTTGCAGACAACCGGCTTGTCACTGTGGAACAGGCTCATGAAGCCGCGCACGTTGCGGCTCATGAACTGGTAGTCGAGCACGGGGTCCCATGGCTTCGACGGGTCGTGGTTCTCGGGCTGTGTCTCCGCGTACTCGACGAGGTCGTAGCCGCCGCAGAACCCCTTGCCCTCGCCCGCGAGGGCGATGACGTGCACGTCGCGGTCGAGGTTGGCCCGCTCGACGCACTCGGTCAGCTCGCGCGGCATCTCCATCGTGATCGCGTTGCCGCGCTCGGGCCGGGCGAGCGTGATGCGCGCGACCCGGCCCGTGACCTCGTAGCGGAGCGTGTTCAAACGGGCAGCGCGCGGTCGACGATCGCCTTTGCATCGACGCCCGACGGCAGCGTGCCGTAGGTCGTCGAGCGGAACCCCTCGCCGGACGCAAGGCGCGACGCACAGAACGCGTCCGCGACGAACGGAGGCGCGTTGCGCACGAGCAGGCTGGCCTGGATCGCGAGGCCCATGTCCTCGACGATCCGTCGCGCCGACCACTGCGGATCCTCGGTCGCGAGCCGGCCGATGCGCTGCTCGAGCTGCAGGATGTGGGCGTCGAGGTGGGGGTTGGCACCCGAGGCGAGCTTGCACTCGGCCATGAAGGCGGGCAGCGCCTCGGGCTCGCGGCCGAGCGCGCGCAGCACGTCCAGCGCCGCGACGTTGCCGGAGCCCTCCCAGATCGAGTTGAGCGGCGCATCGCGGTAGAGGCGCGGCATCAGCGACTATTCGACGTAGCCGTTGCCGCCCAGGCATTCGAGCGACTCG
>JBJMQK010000323.1:0-10917 GCA_045802735.1 Anaeromyxobacteraceae bacterium
CTCTTCCAGTACACCTGCGACGAGCCGCCGCAGACCTGTGCCTGGACCGACATCCCGCTGCGCCAGCGCGCTGCCAAGGCCGCGAACCCCGCCTACCGCACCCTCGTCACGAGCTCGCTCGCCGAGATCCGCGACGCCGAGGCGCAGTACGGCATCTCGATCGTGAAGGACCTCGAGATCGTCACCCCCGTCATCAACTACCTGTACGACAAACCGGGCCTGCGCTTCGCCGGGCCGCAGTGGCAGAGCTACGCGAGCTTCGTCGCGAGCGGACCGCGCAAGGAGCTGTGGAGCTACCAGAGCTGCATGAGCCACGGCTGCGGCGGCACGAGCTCCTACTTCACCGGGTGGCCGAGCTACACCATCGACGCGAGCGCGGTCCGGAACCGCGCCATGCAGTGGCTCGAGTTCCTCTACCGCGTGACGGGCGAGCTCTACTTCGACACCGCCTTCGCCTACTCCCACGACCCGTGGTCGAACCAGTGGGACTTCCACGGCAACGGCGACGGCACGCTCTTCTACCCGGGCACGCCGGCGCGCATCGGCGGCACGACGCACGTCCCCGTCGCCTCGATGCGCCTCAAGATGATCCGCGAGGGCATGGAGGACTTCGAGTACCTGAAGCTCCTCGCCGACCTCGGCGACCGCGCGATGGCCGAGCGCGAGGTGCAGGCGCTCTTCCCCAGCGCCTACCAGACCGAGGCCGACCCGGCCGCGCTCATGGCGGCCCGCGATCGCATCGCGCGCCGCATCGTCGCGCTGAAGGGCGGCGTCGTCGTCACGGGGCCCGTCCCGACGCACGAGGCGCCCTTCACGCCGGGCGTCACGGTGAACGGCGATCTCTCCGAGTTCACCGCCCAGCCCATCGCGCTCTCCGGCGCGGCGCTCGGCGCCGACGTCGCCGCCGACGTGCGCCTCGCCTACGACGACGACTTCCTCTACGCGAGCTGGGCGGTGAAGGACGCCGCCATCGTCGTGAACCAGGGCGGTCGCGACGGCGAGGTGTGGAACGGCGACTCGGTGGAGCTCTTCCTCGACGTGGCGAACGACAAGGCCGCCGCGCTCGACCCCTCCCACTTCCACTTCCTCGTGAACGCGAACGGCGACCTCACCGACGAGCGCGGGAACGCCGGCGCCTGGGACCGTGGCTTCACCTCCGGCGCCATCGCGTCGGTGGTGCGCAGCGCGACCGGCTACGCGGTGGAGCTGAAGGTGCCGTGGTCCGGGCTCGGCGTCGCGCCCTGCGCGGGCCTCGTGCTCGGCCTCGACGTCGCGGTGAACGACGTCGACCAGGCGGGCACGATGCCGAAGCAGGTGGACTGGGCGAACCTCCAGCGCTTCGCGCAGCCGAACCGCTGGAACGCGCTGCGCCTCTCCCCGGCCGTCTCCGGCGGCACCTACATCGTGCACCGGGCGAGCATGCCGATGGCGATCGACGGGAACCTCTCCGAGTTCGCGCGCGCACCCTTCGTCTCGCTCGACGCGGGGGCGGCGGCGGCCGGCTCCGAGAACGCCACCTCGGCGCGGCTCCTCCACGACGCGACGTACCTCTACGTCGGCTTCAAGGTGAAGGACGCGCTCCTCCGCATGAACCAGGGCGGGCGCGACGGCGAGGTCTGGAACGGCGACGGCGTGGAGCTCCTGCTCGACCTCCTGTCCACCCGGACCGCGGCGCCCGACGCGGACGATCGCCACCTGCTCGTGAACGCCGCCGGCGATCTCACCGACGAGGCAGGCTCCGCGGGCGGCTGGCTCCGCGGCTGGACGTCGAACGCCGCCGTCGCGGTCGCCGGCGCGCCCGGCAGCTACACGGTGGAGATGGCCATCCCCTGGGCGACGCTCGGCATCGCCGCGCCCGCGCCGGGCGGCGAGATCGGGCTCGACCTCGCGAACAACGACCTCGACGCGGACGGCGTCCTGCGCCAGTTCGACTGGGCGCGCCTCGCGCGCTTCCACCAGCCGGCGCTCTGGAAGCGCGCCCGCTTCGACGCCCGCGCTCCGGCGTGCGCCGGGTCGACGATCCCGGCACCCGTGCCGTGATCGGCTGTCGCGTCGGGTGAAGGGCCTGACCCCGGCGAGCCCGCGCTCGCCGGGGCCCTCCTCTGCGCTGGGTCGCGTCCACCGCGGCAGCGAGACCTCGGGGCGTGCCGCACCCGCCGCGGTCGTGGCGAAGTGCGTCGGATTCCCTGTCCGATCCCTGTGGTCAGCGCCGTGCATCGCGACTCGCAGGGGGTCGGGCCTTCGCGCCCGGACGGATCGGAGGGTGCCGTGGAAGGCCAGGGCGGGACGAGCGGCCAGGTGCGGAGGATCACCTGGGCCCAGCGTGCCTTCATCCTCGCGTTCGTCGCCGCGGGCGTCGCGGTCGCCGTCGCGGACCACCGCGCTCGCGCGGCCGCGGACCCGGCGCTCGCCGCCCGGGCCGAGGACGAGGCGGAGGACGCCGCGAGCGCGCTCGCCATCCCGCCGCTGCCGCGCACGGTCGCCGTGGACGGGCGCAAGGTGCGGCTCGGCGAGCGCCTCTACCACGACGTGCGCCTCTCTCGCGACGACACCGTCTCCTGCGCGACCTGCCACGACCTCGAGCGCGGCGGGACCGATCAACTCCCGGTGTCGCGCGGCGTCGGCGGCGTCCTCGGCCCCATCAACTCGCCGACCGTGTTCAACAGCGGGTTCTTGTTCTCGCAGTTCTGGGATGGCCGGGCGAAGGACCTCGCCGAGCAGGCCGCCGGTCCGGTCCACAACCCGAAGGAGATGGGCAGCAACTGGCTGGAGGTCATCCGCAAGCTCTCCGCGGACCGCGGCTACGTCGAGGCGTTCGCCGCGATCTACCCGCGGGGCATCGCCGGCGAGGCCATCGCCGACGCGATCGCCGAGTTCGAGAAGTCGCTCGTCACGCCCGACTCGCGCTTCGATCGGTTCCTGCGCGGCGAGGCGCAGGCGCTCAGCGCCGACGAGAAGGAGGGCTATCGCCTGTTCAAGGAGTACGGCTGCGTGAGCTGCCACCAGGGCGTCGCGCTCGGGGGCAACATGTACCAGACGCTCGGCACGATGGAGGACTACTTCAGCGGGCGCGCCGAGACCGCGGCCGACCACGGCCGCTTCAACGTGACCGGGCTCCCGTGGAACCTCCACCAGTTCAAGGTGCCGTCCTTGCGCAACGTCGAGCGGAGCTTCCCGTACCTGCACGACGGGTCGGCGAAGACGCTCGAGGACGTGCTCGAGGTCATGTGGAGGAACCAGCTCGGGCGGCCGCTCCACCCGGACGAATCCAAGCGGATCGTCGCGTTCCTGAAGACCCTCAGCGGCAGGTACCAGGGGAAGCCGCTGTGACGCGCGCGACGACCCGCCTCCTCGCCGTCGCCGCGGGCGCCCTCTGCCTGCTCGCGCTCCTCGTCGTGAAGACGCGGCTCGGGAGCCCGGAGGTGCACGAGCGCCGCGTGAACCTCCTCCTCGCGCTCGCGAAGGCGGACGCCGCGCTCGGCGAGGAGCTGCTCCTCGCGCGACACGCGCAGCTCCTCAACTACGACCCGCTCGTGAAGCGGCTGCGCGAGCTCGAGGCCGGGGGCGCCCGCCTCGCGGAGCTGCCCGCGGCGCTCCCCGAAGGCTCCGAGGCGCGGGCGCAGATGGCGCGAGAGGTCGAGGGGCTCACCGCCGTCCTCGCCCGCAAGCAGATCGCGGTCGAGCGCTTCAAGTCGGAGAACGCGACGCTGCACAACTCGCTGTCCTTCTTCCCGGTCGCCGCGTTCGAGCTGGCAGGGCGGCTCGACGCGACCGACCGCGCGCTCGCGGCGGAGGTCCACGCGCTCCTCCGCGACGTGCTCATGTACGACCTGCACTCGAACGACGAGGTCCTCTCGCGCGTCCGCGCGCGCCTGGCGGACCTGTCCGCGCGCGAGCGCGCCGCTGCGCGCGCGCCGTGGCGAGAGGACCTGCACCGCGTCCTCTCGCACGGCGCGATGATCCTCGGGGGCAAGGCGCGCCTCGACGCGGTGACGGCCGAGGTGCTCGAGCTGCCCGTCCGCCCTGCGCTGCGACGTCTCCAGGCGAGCGACGCGGAGCAGGCGTCGCGCATGATGTCCCGCGCCGACGACGTCCGGCTCCTCTTCTACCTGCTCGCGGTGGTGGCGCTCGCCGCCGCGGCGTACGCGTTCCTGAAGATGCAGAACGCGAGCCTCGCGCTGCGCGAGGCGAACGCCTCGCTCGAGGAGCGCGTGCGCGCGCGGACGCGCGACCTCGAGGCCGCGACGGAAGCCCTGCGGGCGAGCGAGACCCAGCTCGCGCTCGCGCAGGAGGTGGCGCACACCGGCAACTGGACCTTCGACCTCGCCACCGGGAGCACCTCCTGGTCGGCCGAGCTGTACCGGCTCCTCGGCGAGGGCCCGCGGACGCCGCCCTCGAGGGCGCTCCTCCTCGACCACGTCCACCCCGAGGACCGCGCCGCGCGCGAGGCCATCGATCGCGCGCTCGCCGAGGGGACGGCGTTCGACCTCGAGCACCGCCTCGTCGCGAGCGACGGCCAGCGCCGCACCGTCCACGCGCGCGCGCAGGTCGTCGCCGGCGCGGCGGGGGCTCCGGCGAAGATGATCGGCACCGTGCAGGACGTCACGCAGCGCAGGGACCTCGAGACGAAGCTCGCCCATGCCGAGCGCATGGCCTCGCTCGGCACGCTCGTGGGCGGGGTCGGGCACGAGATCAACAACCCGCTCGCCTACGTCCGGAGCAACCTCGGGTTCCTCTCCTCGTGGCTCCTCGAGGTCGAGGCGCTCGTCCCGCCCGACTGGCTCGCGGAGGGCAGGAAGTCGCTCGAGGAGACGGTGGAGGGGGCCGACCGGATCCGGCGCATCGTGCAGGATCTCCACGCCTTCACGCGCCCCGTCACCGACCACAAGCCGGTGGACGTGCACCGCGTCGTGGACGCGGCGCTCAACATCGCAGCGAGCGAGCTCAGGTTCCGCGCCAACGTGGTGAAGGACTACGGCGAGCTGCCGCTCGTCCACGCCGACGCGGCGCGCCTCGGGCAGGTGGTGCTGAACCTGCTCGTGAACGCCGCGCACGCGATCGCCGAGGGCCGCCCCGCCGACAACGAGGTGCGTGTCGCGACGCGGGCGGAGGGGGGCTGCGTGCTCGTGGAGGTGAGCGACACCGGCTGCGGCATCCCGGCCGACATCCAGCGTCACCTCTTCGAGCCCTTCCTCACGACGAAGCCCGTCGGCAAGGGCAGCGGGCTCGGCCTCTCGATCTGCCACGGCATCGTCACCTCGCTCGGCGGCGAGATCGCCGTCGAGACCGAGGTGGGGAAGGGGAGCACCTTCCGCGTCTCGATCCCCGTGGAGCGGCAGCCAGCGCCGGGCGCGGAGGCCCTGCTCGCCGCCGCGCCGAGCGACAGGACCCGCTACTCCCGCGCCGCCTGGAAGGTGGGCTGAGCTCGGCGCCGAGCGCAGGCTGCAAGGGTGTGCGGCGGCGCCGTGATGGTCTAGCCCCCGCGTTGCCGCGTCCCTCTGGCCGTCGCCGAGGCCGTCCCGCGGAGCGGCGCGGGGGCGGTCCAGGCGCCGGGGACCTCGAGGTCCGCCCCGAGGACCGTGACCTTGCCGCCGCGCGCGCCGACGCTCAGCGTCCCGGTGAGGTCGAAGGCGAGGTCGAGCGCGAGCGTCCCGCCCGCGACCCGCCCGCCGCCGGAGCTGAGCTTCGCCTCGACGCGCCCCCGCGCGCCCTCCTCGGCGACGTCCACCGGGCACAGCTGGCCGGGGTCGAGGGTGAGGTCGCCCGCGGGCGTCGCCCGCGCGGCGAGCGTGCAGGCGTACGCGCCCGAGGTGAGCTCGAGCCGCAGCGCGGAAGGCCCGCGGCCGGCGGAGACCACCACGTCGAGATCGGCGGTGGCGTCGTGCGAGCCGAACGTCGTCGTCTCGACGTGCGCCGGGCCGTGCAGCACGTATCGCCCCTGGATCCCGTCCGCCGCGGCGCCCGCGGACAGCCCCACCGCGACGAGCCCCACGACGACCGCGCTCGTTCTCGTGACCATGCGGGGAACCTAGCGCCCGCCCCGACTCGACGCGACCGGCGCCCCGGCATAGCATCGGGGCATGCCGCGCCGCTTCGATCTCCGCGCCGAGCTTCCGCCGCCCGGGCCCGCGCGCGCCTTCGTCATCCTGTCGCTCGCGCTGGGCGGCGCGGTGGCGATCGGGCTCACCGCCCTCATCGCCATCTTCCTCTACACCTCGCTCACCTCCTGACGCGGAGCGCCCGTGGACGCCTCGACCCTCGCCGGCCACCTCGAGAAGCACCTCCGCGTCGCGACCTTTCCCGTGGGCCTGCGCACGCTCGCGCCCGGCGAGGCCGTGCCGGACAAGGCGCGGCGCCCGAAGGCGCAGCTCGGGGTGCAGATCACCATCTGCCAGACGATCGCCTTCGCCCGCCGCTACGGCTGGACGATGGCGGTGTCGCGCGACGACGTGTCCTGCCCGATCGCGAAGGCGGTGTTCGGGTTCGAGCCCCGGAACTCGTACTACGAGTCAGGGGCGCTCGCCGACGGCATGTACGCCGGGTGCCGGGAGGCCGGCGCGCGGTTCGAGTCGGTGCTCGCGAAGTACGAGCCGGGCGAGTGCGGGACCCTCCTCGCCGGGCCGCTCGCGCGCATCCCGTACCAGCCGGAGTCGGTCGTGGTGTACGGCAACTCGGCGCAGGTGCTCCGCCTCGTGAACGCGGCGCTCTACGAGCGTGGGGGCGAGCTGCACAGCGCCTCGTCGGGCCGCGCCGACTGCGCCGACATCGTCATCCGCAGCGCGAAGAAGAAGGAGCCGCAGGTGGTCCTGCCGTGCTACGGCGACCGCCTCTTCGGCATGGCGGCAGACGACGAGATGGCGTTCACGTTCCCGTTCGCGATGGGTGCCGAGATCGTGCGCGGCCTCGAGGGGACGCACGCGGGCGGCGTGCGCTACCCGGTGCCCGTGCACCTCCGCTTCCAGGCGGAGTTCCCGAAGAGCTACCAGGAGCTGGAGCGGCTCTGGCGCGACGAGCCGGAGTAGGAGGCTAGGCCGCCTCGAGCACGTCCTTCAGCGTCGCGACGAGGTCGTCGATGCTGAAGGGCTTCGCGAGCCAGCGGTCGGCCGGGAGGGCCGGCGCGCGCGGGTCGCCGCTCGAGAGGATGACCGGGATCTTCGCCCAGGCCGGATTCGCTCGCATCCGCTCGATCGTGCCGGCGCCGTCGAGGATCGGCATGAGCGAGTCGACGAGCACCGCGCCCGGCAAGGGCCCCTGCTCGAGGCGCGCGAGCCCGGCCGCGCCGTTCTCGGCGAGCGCCACCTCGAAGCCCTCGACGTCGACGAGGTACTCGGCGAGCGCCGCGCGGATCTCCTCGTCGTCGTCGATCACGAGCACGCGGTACGGGGCCACAAATGGAGTGTAACACGGCGATCCGGATGACGTTTGCCGTGTGTCCGTGGGACACGCTGCCACACCCGACCAGCGTAGGTCCGTGTGGGCGAGTTCACCCGCTGGGCGCGCGCGGCGCGTGAGATGACGCACGTGGACGCGGGCGCGAGCGGCCCGCGCGGAGCGAAACCGGCGCGTACCGCAGCAGCGGGGCGCTGGCCGTCGTCGCGCGAAGTGGCACCGGAATGGCAGCCTCGTTGCTCCGTGCAGCGGCGGGGGCGTCGGTGAAAAGGTTCGTCACAGGGCTCGAGGCGGTCGCGAGGGGTGCCTACGAGGAGGGAGTTCATCTCCTCACAGTGAACGCACGGCGGCCGCTCGACCTCCTCGCCGTCGCCGCGGAGCGCGAGGGCGCGGCGCGCGTCGAGCGCGCCGCGACGGAGCGGCTCGCGATCGAGTTCGCCGTCGGGGCGGCGCTCGCCCGCGGCCGCGACCTGGCAGCGGTCGGGTCGGTGGCGAGCGCCGCCGACCTCCTCGCCGCCGCCGCGTCGGCCGGCGTGGGCGGGCTCGTCGTCGTCGCGATCGACGACCCTGCGCTCGCGCTCGCGCCGGGCGAGACGGACGCCCGGGTCTTCGCGCGCGCGGCGAAGGTGCCGTGCGTCGAGCCCACCGACGCGGCGGAGTGCCGGGGAGCGGTGGGCGCGTCGCTCCGGCTCTCCGAGCGCTGGGGGACCCCCGTCGTCGTGCGCCTCACGATGCGGCTCGCGCTCTCCGGGGGCGCGGTCGCGCTGCGCGCGCGGCGTTACGCCCTGCCCGCCGGGCGACGCAGCGCGTTCGCGGAGCGGGCGCTCCTCCCCGAGTACGCGCCGGCGCAGCGGAACGCCCTCGACGAGCGGCTCGCCCAGCTCGCCGCGCACGGCGCCGACACGAGCCTCAACACCGTCGAGCTGCGCTCGGCGGAGCTGGGCGTCGTGGCGAGCGGGATCGCGGCGCGCCACGTGCGCGAGGCGCTGCCCGACGCGTCGATCCTGACGCTCGGCCTCTCCTGGCCCGTCCCCACCGAGGTCGTGCGGGACTTCGCCGGGCGCGTGAAGCGGCTCGTCGTCGCCGAGGAGATGGAGCCGCTCCTCGAGGCGGAGCTCAGGGCGGGCGGGATCGCCTGCGAGGGGAAGGACCTCCTGCCGCGGCACGGCGAGCTCTTGCCCGACGTCCTCCGCCGCGCGCTCGGCACGCCCGCGCCGCGGTCCGAGGCCCGTGACGTGCCGCCGCGGCCGGCCGAGGCGTGTCCGGGCTGCCCGCACCGGCCGGTGCTGCACGCGCTGAAGCGCCTCCACGTCTCGGCCATCGCCGACCTCGGCTGTGCGGCGTTCGGCGGCCGCGCGCCGCTCGGCGGCGTCGAGGTCGCGCTCGCCCACTCCGGCGCGGTGGCGCTCGCGCACGGCGTGGGCGCGGCGCTCCTCGGGCGCGCGCGCGGCCGCGTCGTCGCCGTGGTCGGGGAGAGCGGGCTCGCCGCCGAGGCGACCGCGCTGGCGCACGCCGTCGGCGCGGGCCCGGGCGCCGCGGTGGTGGCGGTGACGCAGGACCGAGCGGACGCGACCGCCGCGCTCGCCGCGGCGCTCGGCGCCCCGGCCCGCGCCGTGGACGCGTTCGACCTCGGCGCGGTGGAGGACGCCGTCGCCGCGGCGCTCCGCGCGGAGCGGCCGGCGCTCGTCGTGGCGCGCGGCCGCTGCGCGCGGACGTCGGCGCCGCCCGCGCAGCGCTTTCGCGTGGATCCGTCGCGCTGCAACCGCTGCGGCGCGTGCCTGCGGCTCGGCTGCCCGGCGATCGCCGAGGGGGACGGGACGATGGTCATCGACGCGCATCGCTGCGCCGGCTGCGGGGTGTGCGCGCAGGTCTGCCGGGCGCGCGCCATCGAGCGCGGGGCGACCTCATGACGGGCGCGGTCACGAGCGTCGTGTTCGTGGGTGTGGCCGGGCAGGCGGTCGCTGCGACGGCGCGCCTCCTCGCCGAGGCGGCCGCCGCGGCCGGGCTCGCCGTCCTCTACTCCGAGGACCCGGCGGCGATGCCGGGCGGCGGCAGCGTCGGCGCGTCGGTGCGCATCGGGCGCGCCGCCTCGCCGGTGGTGAGCCTGGGCGAGGCCGACGTCCTCGTGGCCTTCGACGGGCTCGAGGCGCTGCGCGCGGCGCCGCTCCTCGCGAAGGGCGGCTTCGCGGCGGTGAACGAGCACGTCGCCCCCACCTGGCGGATGCGCGCCGGGCTCGACCCGCGCCCGGCCGACGTGCTGGCGAGGATCCAGGAGGTCGCGCCGCGCGCGGTGGGGGTCCGCGCCGACGCGCTCGCCCGGGCCTCCGGCGAGGACGAGGCGCTCGCCGGGCTCGCGCTCCTCGGCGTCGTCGCGGCGCTCCTGCCGGTACCGGCCGCCGCGCTCGACGCGGCGGTCGCCGCGGGAGGCGGCGGTGCCACGACGCGCCAGCGCGCGCTTGACCGCGGTCGCCACCTCTTCCAGGCGCTCCCGGCGCGGCTCACGCTCGCGCCCTGATCACGCCGCGTCCTCGCGCCGCTGCGCGCGGCGCTTGCGGTAGACCCACACCGCCATGCCGAGGACCACGGCGGCTGCGAGGCCGAGCTCCACCTGGTGGATCCGGTGGCGCACCGAGTCGAGCTGCTCGGCGAAGTACCACCCGGCCGTGACGACGAGCGGCACCGACAGGAGCGCCGAGGCCGCGTCGGCGAGGAGGAAGGTGCGCGCGCGCACCCCGTGCGTCGCCGCGAGGGCATAGGCCGGGATGCGGAACCCGGACATGTGACGCGCCGCCATGATGGTGAGCAGCGCGTGGCGCGCGAAGTGCCGCTCGAACAGCTCGCGCCGGGCGGGCGTGAGGAGGCGCCGCACGTGCTTCTTCTCGAGGAGCTTGTCGCCGTGGCGCTGCGCGACCTTGAAGAAGAGGAAGTCGCCCGTGACGATGCCGGTGTACGCCGTCGCGATGGCCCAGGGCAGCTCGAGCACCTCGCGCTCGGCGAGGTACCCGGCGGTGAGCTGCACGAGCTCCTCCGGGACGGGGAAGCCGAGGCCGCCCGCCACGAGGAGGGAAGCGATGGCGACGTAGCCGAACTGGTAGAGGAGGTGCGTGAGCAAGCCGCCGCGTAGATAGCGGCGGAGACCCGCGGCGTCCGCTTACCGGGCCATCACGCCTTCCAGCGCGCGAGGTCGATGCCGTAGTCGGTGATCTTCTTCATCACCGTCGGGTACGAGACGCCCATCCAGCGAGCGACCTGGGTGCGGTTCCCGGCGGCGCGCTCGAGGAGCTGGACGAGGTAGGCCCGCTCCACCTGCTCGAGCGACGGCGGGTCGCCGTCCGGTGCGAGCGCGGGTGCGGCGAGCGCCGCCGGAGCCGCCGCGGCGGGCGCGGGCGAGCGCTCCTCGTCGCGGAGCAGCACCGACGAGGGCGTGAGCACGTCGCCCGCCTCCAGGATCACCGCCCGCTCGATGACGTTCCGCAGCTCGCGGACGTTGCCGGGGAAGGCGTAGGCGAGGAGGCGCCGCTCGGTCTC
>JBJMQK010000375.1:0-5771 GCA_045802735.1 Anaeromyxobacteraceae bacterium
GAGGTCCTTGTTCGTCGCGGCGATGACGCGCACGTCCACCGTGAACGTGCGCTCGCTGCCGACGCGCGCGACCTCGCCGGTCTGGAGCGCTCGCAGCACCTTCGCCTGCGCCGAGAGGCTCATGTCGCCGATCTCGTCGAGGAAGAGCGTCCCGCCGTGCGCCACCTCGAACTGGCCGCGCCGCCGCGCTGCGGCGCCGGAGAAGCTGCCCTTCTCGTGGCCGAACAGCTCGCTCTCGATGAGCTCGGTCGGGATCGCGGCGCAGTTCACCTTCACGAACGGGCCCGCCGCGCGCTTCGACTGCCGGTGGATCTCCTGCGCGATGAGCTCCTTCCCCGAGCCCGACTCGCCGAGCACCAGCACCCGGCCGTTCGTCGGCGCGACCTTGGCGATGTCCTCGCGCAGCCGGCGCATGGCGGCGCTGTCGCCGAGCATCTCGTCGCCGAAGCGGCGCTCGCGCGTCGAGAGGTCCTTCACCCGCTCCTCGAGCGAGCGGCGCGCGAGCGCGTTGCGCACGCTCACCACCACGCGATCGCGGTCCACCGGCTTCGAGAAGAAGTCGATCGCGCCGCGCGTCATCGCCTCGACGACGTCGGGCGTCTCGGCGTGCCCCGACACGACGCTGACGGGCAGGTCGCGCCACAGCTCGCGCGCGCGCGACAGGAGCGCGAGGCCGTCGATCCCCGGCAGGCGCACGTCGAAGATCCCGAGGTCCACCGGCTCCGACTCGAGGAGCTTCAGCGCCTCCTCGGCGGTCTCGGCCTCGCTCACCGCGTAGCCCTCGGTCTCGAGCACCATGCGGAGCGTGCGGCGGATGTTCTTCTCGTCGTCGACGACGAGGACGGTCTGCTTCCCGGGGTCCATCCGGAAATCATAGCGCCGCCGCGCGCCGCGGCGCGGAACTCCGGTGCCCCCGATGTCCGGTGTCCGCCCCGCTTCAGCGCGCCGGGACGGGCGGCGCGCCGGGGCGCACGTCGAGCGCGCCGAGGCGCAGCGCGCGCAGCCCCTCCTCGGCGAGCGACCGCGGCCCCACGACGACGATGGGCCAGCGGCCCGGCGTCACCCACCTGCGCGCCACGCGGGCGACGTCGGCGGCGGTCACCGCCTCGATGCGCGCCGGCAGCGTCCGGTACCAGTCGAGCGGCAGCCCGTGGAGCACCAGCGTCGCCACCGCGGACGCGACGGCGTCGTTCGTCTCGAGGCGCGAGGGGAGCCCGCGGAGCTGCGCCGCCTTCGCCTGCGCCAGCTCCGCCTCGGTGACCTCGCCGCTCGCGAAGCGCTGCAGCTCCTTCTCGTACTCGGCGACGGCATCGGCGGTGCTCTTCGCGACGACCCCGCCCGCGGCGAGGAAGATCCCGGATCGCCCGTTGAGCTGCACCTGCGACCGCACGCCGTAGCTGTACCCCTTCGCCTCGCGCAGGTTCATGTTGAGCCGCGAGGTGAAGAGCCCGCCGACGACGTCGTTCGCCACGAAGAGCGGCACCGCGTCGGGGTCGCGCGCGGCGAAGATGCGCCCGCCCACCCACACCTGCGACTGCGAGGCGCCCGGCCGGTCGACGAGCGCGACGGCGCGCGCGCCGGGCTCGGGGAACGGCGGGAGCGCGGGCCGCCTCACCGGGCCCTTGCGCCAGGCGGCGAACGCCTTCCCGACGAGGCGCGCCGCGTCGTCGGGCGCCACGTCGCCCGTCACGATCACCACCGCGTCGTTCGGCCGGAACGCGCGCGCGTGGAACGCGGCGAGGTCGGCCGGGCGGAGCGCGCGGACGGTCTCGGGGGTGCCTCCCGACGGCTGGCCCCACGGGTGGCGCGCCCCGTAGACGACGCGCGCCAGCTCGTCCCGCGCGAGCGCCTGCGGGCGCCCGCGCTTGAGCGTGAGCTCCGTGAGGTGCTCCGCGCGCACGCGCTCGAGATCCTCGGGGCGGAAGGCCGGCTCGACGACGACGTCGGCGAGGAGCGTCAGCGCCGCCGGCAAGGTCTCGGTGAGCGCGTTCAGGTGGACGCGCGTGCCCTCGAGGCCCGCGCTCGCGTGGAGGTGCGCGGCGAGGTCCTCGACCTCCTCGGCGATGCGCGTCGCGGAGCGCGTGCGCGTGCCCTCGGTGAGCATCGCCGCGGTCAGCTCGGCGAGGCCCGCCTGCCTTGGCGGGACGGCGTCCACGCCGGCGCGGACCAGCACCTCGACGGCGGTGACTGGGACGGCGTGGTTCTCCACGACGAGGAGCCGCAGGCCGTTCGGGAGCGTGCGCTCGACCGGGACGGGGGCGGCGAAGGCGATGGGGCGGTCGAGGGGAGGGGGCTTCTGGGAGAGGGTGGGGTCGGTCTCGCTCGGGCCCTTCGACTCCGCGCCTGCGCCCTTCGACTCCGCGCCTCCGGCGCTACGCTCAGGGTGAACGGGGGGAGTCGGGGTCGGGGTCGACGTCGCGGTCCCGGTCGCCTTCGCGCTCGCGGGGACCACCTCCAGCACGAGCCGCCGGTCGTCCGGCAGGTATTTCTCCGCGAACGCCTTCACCGCGGCGGGCGTCACGGCGCGGTAGCGGGCGAGGTCCTTCGCGAGGAAGCCCGGGTCGCCCGTGTACGTCTCGTACGCATTGAGCTGGTCGGCGCGCCCTCCGATGCGCTCGAGCCCGCGGATCATGCCGGCGACGATCTTGCGCCTGGCGCGCGCCACCTCGGCCGCGGTCGGCCCGTCGCGGCGCATGGCGTCGACCACGCGCTGCGCCTCGGCGAGGAGCGCCGCGGGGTCGTGGCCCTCGCGCGCGACCGCCGAGATCCCGAACCAGCCGCCGAGCCCGAGCCCGACGTCGAAGGCCGACGTCCCGGTCGCGACCTTCCGGTCGAACACGAGCGCGCGGTAGAGGCGCGAGGTCCGCCCGTCGCCGAGGATCGTCGCGAGGACGTCGCCCGCCGCCTCGTCGTCCGAGAAGCGCCGCACGCCGTTCCAGGCCAGCTCGAGCGCGGGCACGGTGGCCGCGGCGTCCGGGACGGTGCGCCGCACCTCGCGCTCGAGCCGGGGCAGCGGCACGTCCTCGCGCGCCGGCGCCGGGCCGCCAGGGACCGGCCCGAAGTACCGCCCGACGAGCGCCTTCGCCTCCGCGGGATCGAAGTCGCCGACGATCGCGAGCGAGGCGTTGGCGGGGCCGTACCACGACCGGAAGAAGCCGCGCAGGTCGTCGAGCGAGGCGGCCTGGATGTCGTCGATCTTCCCGATGACGCAGTTGAAGTACGGGTGCGGGGACGGGTAGAGGAGGTCGCAGCGCGCGAGCTCGGCGGTGCCGTACGGGCGGTTCTCGTAGCTCTGGCGCCGCTCGTTCGACACGACGTCCCGCTGGATCGCGAGCTTCTTCTCGTCGAGCGTGTCGAGGAGGTACGCCATCCGATCGCTCTCGATCCAGAGCGCGGTCGCGAGCTCGCTCGAGGGGACGGTCTCGTAGTAGTTCGTGCGGTCGAAGTTCGTGGACCCGTTCGCCATCGCGCCGGCGGAGACGCCGATGCGCTCGAGGTAGGCGAAGGGCGAGGGCTGCACGTGCTTCGAGCCCGAGAACATCATGTGCTCGAAGAGGTGCGCGAAGCCGCTCCGCCCCGGCGTCTGGTTCGCCGCGCCGACGTGGTACCAGACGTTCACCGCCACCTGGGGCAGCCGGTGGTCCTCCGACAGGATCACGGTGAGGCCGTTCGGCAGCGTGTAGCGCTCGTGCTTCACCGCCGGATCGGCGGCCGCGGCGCGCAGCGCGAACGAGAGCGAGAGGGCGGCGACGATTGGGCGCAAGGCGCTAGCTCGCTTTCGGATCGCGCGGGTCGCGCGGATCGCGCTGCACGGCGAACGGGCCGAAGGCCTGCTGCACCGGCATGATCTCGAGGACGTTCACGTTGACGTGGGGCGGCCGCGTCACGCACCAGAGCACCGTCTCGGCGATGTCCAGGGCGGTGAGCGGCTGCATCCCGGCGTACACCGACCTCGCCTTCGCCTCGTCGCGGAGGCGCACCAGCGAGAACTCGGTGTCGGCCATGCCCGGCTCGAGCACCGTGACGCGGACGTTCGTGCCGAGCAGCTCCGCCTTCAGGTTCTGCGAGAACTGGTGCACGAACGCCTTCGTGGCGCCGTAGACGTTGCCGCCGGGGTAGGGATAGCTCGCCGCGATCGAGCCGATGTTCACGACGTGCCCGCGCCCGCGCGCCACCATGCCGGGGAGGAGCGTGCGGGTGCAGGTGACGAGCCCCTTGCAGTTCGTGTCGATCATCGTCTCCCAGTCGTCGAGCGACGCCCGGTGCGCCGGCTCGAGCCCGAGCGCGAGGCCGGCGTTGTTCACGAGCACGTCGACGGCCGCGAACGGCGCGGGGAGCGCGGCGAGCGCCGACTCGACCGCGGCGCGGTCGCGCACGTCGAGCACGACCGGGAGGGCGCGGTCGCCGAGCTTCCGCGCGACGTCGGCGAGGCGCTCGCCGCGCCGACCGCAGAGGACGACGCGCGCGCCCGCGGCGGCGAGGTGCTCGGCGCAGGCAGCGCCGAAGCCGGAGGTCGCCCCGGTGACGAGGGCGACGCGATCCTGGAGAGGGAGGGACATGGCGCGGGAGTGTAACCGCGCCGGCGGCGCCCGTCCGCGCCGGCGGTCAGGTCGGGAACAGCAGCAGGAACCCGTTCGCCATGTAGACGAGGCCCGACGCGCCGAAGGCGAGGCCGACCACCCACATGGCGGGCTTCCTGGTGAGGGCGCCGACCGACGACAGCATGATCGCGATCTGGAGCAGCATCACGGCGAGCCCGAAGGCGCCGGCGTGGCGCTTCAGCTCGCCCTCCTCCTTCTGCACCGCCT
Source organism: Anaeromyxobacteraceae bacterium (assembly GCA_045802735.1). Taxonomy (GTDB): domain Bacteria; phylum Myxococcota; class Myxococcia; order Myxococcales; family Anaeromyxobacteraceae; genus Anaeromyxobacter_A. Next base: position 4,809 of record JBJMQK010000375.1, read on the forward strand.
CCGCCTCGGCCTTGATCTGCGCCTTCTCGCCGTCGTAGCGGGCGATCTCCGCCGCGGCGCGGGCGATGCGCTCGGACGCGAGGCGCTCCGCCGCGGGCGTGCGCGCGTCGAGGCGCAGCACCTCGAGCGCCTCGCGGTGCAGCTCGACCGCGTGCTGCTTCACGCTCTTCGCCTGGAAGTACGACCACGCGTTCGCCTCCTTCGTGGTCGAGAGCTGCACGCGCGTCGAGTAGCCGCCGCCCTTGAGCGCGCTGATCGCGGCGCACACCGCGAGGATGGTCGTGGTGAGCGCCACCCACTGCGTCCAGCGTTCCTTCGGCGCGGCCGGGGTCGGCGGCGCGGGGCTGGGGGTGGGCTCGAGCTTCTTCGCGGCGTCCGTCATGGCAGGTCCTCATGGCGGCGCCCACTTCAAGTGAGCCACGGCGGCCCTCCCGCCGCCATGAGAGATCCGGCGCCTCGCGGCGCCTCAGTCCGGGGGGAGAAACTCTCCCCCCGAGACCCCCCATCGCGAGGGTCATCTCAACTGAGCAGCGGCGTTCTAGCACGGGCCCGCACCCCGCCGGGAGGTGGGCGGAACCCTCACTCCGCGCGCACCCCGGGCAGCGCGGCGGCCGCGTCGGCGAGCGGCAGCGCGATCGTGAACGACGCCCCGCCGGCCGGGCGCGCCCCCGCGGCGATCTCGCCGCCGTGCTGCAGCACGATCTTCTTCACGATGGCGAGCCCGAGGCCGGTGCCCTCGTGACGCGTCGTGAAGTACGGGTCGAAGATGCGGTCGCGGACGTCCTCGGGGATGCCGGGGCCCTCGTCGGCGACCGTGAGGACCGCGCGCTCGCGCGCCTTCGCGATCCCGAGGTGCACCCGCGCGCGCGCCGGCCGCGCGGCGTCCACCGCGTTCCGCAGGAGGTTCGCGAGGACGCGCCGCATGAGCGCGCGGTCGAGCGCGACCGGGCACGGGCCGCTGCC
>JBJMQK010000450.1:0-12146 GCA_045802735.1 Anaeromyxobacteraceae bacterium
CGCGCCGTCGAGCCCGCGCTAAGCGTGCGCGGGCGACGCGACCGCGACGCCTTCCGCCTGCGCCGCGGCGGCGCGGAGCGCCTCGACGGCGTGCGCGGCGTCGCTCGCGGCGACGAAGAACGCGGCGTGCGGGTGCTCGTGCGTCGCGAGCTGGAAGCTCGCGTGCGGCTCCACCTCGATCGCGAAGTCGAGGTGTGCGCCTTCGAGGACCGCCTTCAGCCGGCGTGCGTCGTGGAGCGTCGGGGCCACCGCGACGCACGCCACCTCTTCGCCTTCGGGAACCAGCTCGTCGTATGCGATGCGCATGGATCGATCGTCACGGTGCTGCCACGGCGTCGCAGCCCTTTTTTCGGGAAACGCCCCATCGAGGCCGATCGCCGTGCAGGCAGGCAGGCAGGCAGGCGGGCGCACCTGCATGGACATTGCGACGGACGCCGCGGGACCCCATTCAAGGCTCGCCGCAGTCCCGGAGGGTTCGTGTCCGATCGTTCTTCACCGGGGGTGACCGCCGTCGGGCGCGCCCTCCCACCGCACCGCCTCGATCAGGAGCAGCTCATCGCCGCGCTGCGAGGCCTCTGGGCGGCGAAGCACTACAACGTCGAGCGCCTGGAGGACCTGCACCGGGCGGTCCAGGTGACGGCGCGCCACCTCGCGCTCCCGATCGAGGCGTACGCCTCGCTCGACACGTTCCAGAAGAGCAACGACGCCTGGATCGCGGCGGCCGAGGACCTCGGGGAGGCGGCGGTGCGCGCGGCGCTCGATCGCGCCGGGCTCGCGCCCTCCGACGTCGATCACCTCATCTTCGTGACGGTCACCGGCATCGCGACCCCCTCGATCGACGCGCGGCTCGTGAACCGCCTGCGCATCAAGCGCACCGTGAAGCGGACGCCCATCTTCGGCCTCGGGTGCGTCGCCGGCGCGGCGGGGCTCGCGCGCGCCGCCGACGACCTGCGCGGTGCGCCGGACGAGGTCGCGGTCGTCCTGTCCGTCGAGCTCTGCTCCCTCACGCTGCAGCGCGCCGACGTCTCCGTCCCGAACATCGTCGCCTCGGGTCTCTTCGGCGACGGCGCGGCGGCGGTCGTGCTCGAGGGCGGCGGGCGCGCGCGCACCGGCCTGCCGCGCATCGTCGCGAACCGCTCCGTGTTCTACCCCGACACCGAGCGCGTCATGGGCTGGGACGTCGTCGACACCGGCTTCAAGGTGGTGCTCTCGGCGAAGGTGCCCGAGGTCGTGCGCGAGCACATCGGCGCCGACGTGGACGCCTTCCTCGCCGACCACGGGCTCGACCGGCGCCGCATCCGCCACTGGATCGCGCACACCGGCGGGCCGAAGGTGCTCGAGGCGTTCGGCGGCGCGCTGGGGCTCCCGCCGGAGGCGCTCGCGCGCTCGTGGGCGTCCCTGCGCGACGTCGGCAACCTCTCCTCGGCGAGCGTCCTCTTCGTGCTCGGCGACCTGCTCGACGCCGGCGAGGCGAGGCCCGGCGACCTCGGCGTGCTGTGCGCGATGGGACCCGGCTTCTGCGCCGAGATGGTGCTGCTCCGGTGGTGACGCCGCTCCACCTCTACCTCGCCGCGCTCGCGCTCCTCGGCGCCGAGCGCGTCGCGGAGCTCGTCCGCTCGTCCCGGAACGCGCGGCGCCTGCTGGCGCGCGGGGGCGTCGAGGTCGGCCGGGGCCACTACCGGCCGATGGTCCTGTTCCACGCGCTCTTCCTCGCCGCGTGCGCCTTCGAGGCGCTCGTCGCGCCGGCGCCGCCGCCGCTCGCGCTCGCGGCCGCCGCGGCGACGGGCGGGCTCCTCGCGCAGGCGCTCCGCTGGTGGGCGATCGCCACGCTGGGCGAGCGCTGGTCGACGCGCGTGGTCGTGCTCCCGGGCGCGGCCCCCGTGACCGCGGGGCCCTACCGGCTCCTCCGCCACCCGAACTACCTCGCCGTCGTCGCGGAGATCGCCTGCGTGCCCCTCGCGTACGGCTCCTGGCGGACGGCGCTCCTCTTCTCGGCCGGGAACGCGGCGCTCCTCGCGGTGCGGATCCGCGCCGAGGAGCGGGCGCTCGGCACGTCGTGGGCGGCCGCGTTCCGCGGGCGCCCGCGGCTCATCCCTGGAGGTGCACGTGACGCATCGTGAAGTGGAGATCGCGGCGGAGATCCGGCGCATCGCCCGCGAGGATCTCGGGGTCGACGCGGCGCTCGGCGACCGCGAGGAGCTGGCCGGGCGGCTCGACTCGCTCGCGCTCCTGTCGCTCGTCGTGGCGGTCGAGGATCGCTACCGCTTCCGCCTCACCGAGGAGGACGCGCGCGGCGCGACGTGCCTCGCCGACCTCGCGCGCGTCATCGCCGCGAAGAGCGCGGCGCCGGAGAGCGCCGCGGCGGACGCGGCGTCGTGAGGCTCCGCGGCCCGCCGCAGCCGCCGCCCGCCGCCCCGACGCTGAACGCGCTCCTCGCGCGCGCCGCCGGCCGCTCCTGCGGCGTCACCTTCGTCGACCTGCGCGAGCGCGAGGAGCGGCTCGCCTGGGCCGAGGTCCGCGCGCGGGCGCGGCGCGCGGCGGCGGCGCTCGCGGCGGCGGGCGTCGCGCCGGGCGATCGCGTCGCCCTCGTGCTCCGCACCGAACCCGCCTTCCTCGACGCGTTCTTCGGGGCGCTCCTCGCCGGCGCGACGCCGGTGCCGCTCTACCCGCCCGTCCGGCTCGGCCGCATGGACGAGTACGTCGCTGCGACCGCCCGCATGCTCGAGGTCTCGGGCGCGCGGCTCGTGGTGGCGAGCGGGGCGACGCGGCACCTCCTCGGCGAGGTGGTGGCGCGGGCGCGCCCGGCGCTGGGCTGCGTCGAGGCCGCGACGCTCCACCTCGGCGAGCGCGAGCTCGAGCGCGACGCCTCCCCGGACGACCTCGCGCTGGTGCAGTTCTCCTCGGGCTCGACCGTGGCGCCCAAGGCGGTCGCGCTCACGCACGGCGCGATCGCCGCCCAGACCGCGGCGTTCCTCGCGGCGCTCGCGACCACCGACGACGACGCGCTCGTCTCGTGGCTGCCGCTCTACCACGACATGGGGCTCATCGGCGGGCTCCTCGGGGCGATGAGCCAGCCCGGTCCGGCGGTGCTCCTCGCGCCCGAGCACTTCCTCGCGCGCCCGGCGCTGTGGCTCCGCGCGATCGCCCGCCACCGCGGCACCATCGCCGCCGCGCCGAACTTCGCCTACGCCTACGCCGCGGCGCGCGTGCGCGACGACGAGGTGCGCGGCCAGGACCTCTCCTCGTGGCGCGTGGCGCTCGACGGCGCGGAGCCGGTGTCGCTCGAGGTGATGCGGCGCTTCGCGGCGCGCTTCGGGCCGCTCGGGTTCGACGCCGGCGCGCTCCGACCCGTGTACGGGCTCAGCGAGGCGGCGCTCGCCGTGACCTTCGCGCCGGGCGGCCGGCCCTGGGCGGCGCGGCGGCTCGACCCGGTCGCGCTCGCGGCGAAGGGCGCGGTGGAGGACGGGCCGCGCGAGGTCGCGTCGGTGGGCGCGCCGGTGCCGGGCGTCGAGGTGGAGGTGCGCGACCGCGCGGGTGCGGCGCTGCCACCGCGCCGGCTCGGGCGCATCTTCGTCCGCGGCCCCTCGCTCATGAAGGGGTACCTCGGCGAGCCCGCGGCGACGGCGCGCGCGCTCCTGGGCGGCTGGCTCGACACGGGCGACCTCGGGTTCACCGACGGTGGCGAGCTGTACGTGCACGGCCGCGCCAAGGACGTGGTGGTCGTGCGCGGCGCGAACCACGCGCCGGACGAGTTCGAGGGCGCGCTCGAGGGGGTCCCCGGCCTGCGCCCCGGCTGCGCGGTGGCGCTCGGCTTCGACCCCGACGGCGCCGGCGAGGAGCTGCTCGTCCTCGCGGAGCGCGCGGGCGCGTCCGATGGGGCCGGCGCCGACGCATTGCTCGCCGAGGCGGCGCGCCGCGCCGTCCTCGAGCGGACCGGCGTCCGCGCACACACCGTCGCGGTCCTCGCGCCCGGCACGCTCCCGCGCACCTCGTCCGGCAAGATGCGCCGGGGCGAGGCGCTGCGGCGCTTCACGGCAGGCGCGCTCGCTGCGCCCGCGCGCGTGAGCGCGCTCACGATGGCGAAGGCGTTCGTCCGGTCGGCGGTGGGGTACGCGCGGGCGAGGGTGGAGGAGGGGTAGGGCTCCCGTCCCACCCGCGCACGATCGAGCCCATGCGCACCCACGATCTCGTCATCGCCGGCGGCGGCCCCGCCGGCCTCGCCGTCGCCATCGCGGCCGCGTCGCGCGGGCTCGACGCGGTCGTGCTCGAGCGCGCTGCGCTGCCCGCCGACAAGGCCTGCGGCGAGGGGCTCCTGCCCGCCGGCGTGCGCGCGCTCGAGGCGCTCGGCGTCCTCGACGCGCTCGACCCGGACGCGGTCCACCCCATCCGCAGCATCCGCTGGATCGACGGGACCAGGGTCGCCGAGGCGCGGCTCCCGGCGGGCGGCGGCCTCGGCATCCGGCGCACCGCGCTCTCCGCCGCGCTCCTCGCCCGCGCGCGCGCGGCGGGCGCGGAGGTGCGCGAAGGCGTCGACGTGCGCTCGCACCGCCGCGGGGTCGACGCCGTGGACGTCGAGACCGACCACGGCGCCTTGCGGGCGCGCCTCCTCGTCGCGGCCGACGGCCTCTCCTCGCCCATCCGCCGGCGCGAGGGCCTCGACCTCCCCGCGGCCGGCGCGCCTCGCTTCGGCCTCCGCCGCCACTTCGCCGTCGCGCCGTGGCGCGACGCGGTCGAGGTCCACTTCGGCGACGGCGTCGAGGCGTACGTCACCCCCGTCGGCCCGCGCCGCGTCGGCATCGCGTTCCTGTGCGAGGACGCGGCGCGGGCGCACCACCGCGACCTCTTGTCGCGCTTTCCCGCGCTCCTGGAGCGGGTCGGCCACGCCCCACTCGACTCCTCGCCGGCGGGTGCGGGCCCGCTCTCGCGCGGCGCGCGCGCACGGGTGCTCGATCGGCTGGTCCTCGCCGGCGACGCCGGGGGCTACGTCGACGCGATCACCGGCGAGGGGCTGTCGCTCGCGTTCGAGGGCGCGAGCGCGCTCGGAAACGCCCTCCCAGCCGCACTCGCCGCGGGCGCGGGCGCGAGCGCCTTCGCCGCGTGGCACGACGGCGAGCGCCGCCGCTTCACGCGCTACGCGGTGGCGGCACGCGCGGTGCTGGGCCTCGCGCGCCGCCCCGGGCCGCGCCGCGCTGCGTTGAGCTACCTCGCGGCCCACCCGCGCGTCTTCGCGGGCCTCGTCGGGGCCGTGGTGGGATGAGGAGGGACCGCGCCCCGCGACGCGCTACAATCCTCCGCAAAGGAGATTCCCACCATGCGCTCCACCGTCCTCGGCGCCGGTTCCTGGGGGACCGCGCTCGGCGCCGTCCTCGCCGCGAAGGGTTCACCCGTGGTGCTCTGGGACAAGGACGTCCCCGTCCTCGAGACGATCGCGAAGACGCACGAGAACGCCCGCTACCTGCCGGGCGTCGCGCTCCCTCCGACGCTCGGCGCGACGCCCGACATCGCGCGCGCGCTCGAGGGCGCGGAGCTCGTGGTGCTGGCCGTGCCGTCGCACGCGATGCGCGCGGTCGCGATCGAGTCGAAGCGCCACCTCCACGCCGGCGTCCCCCTGTGCTCGGTCGCGAAGGGCATCGAGGTCGACACGCTCATGACGATGTGCGAGGTGCTCGAGGACGTGCTGCCCGTCCAGATGCACCCGTACCTCACCTTCCTCTCCGGCCCGTCGTTCGCGAAGGAGGTGGCGAAGGGGCTGCCCACCGCGGTCACGATCGCCGGCCGCTGGGAGCGCATCTCGAAGATCGTCGCCGACGCGTTCCACGGGAAGTCGTTCCGGCCCTACACCTCGATCGACGTCACCGGCGTCGAGATCGGGGGCTGCGTGAAGAACGTGGTCGCGATCGCCGCCGGCTTCGCGGACGGGATGGGCTTCGGCGCGAACGCGCGCGCCGCGCTCATCACGCGCGGCCTCGCCGAGATCAGCCGCCTCGCCGTCCGCAAGGGTGCGAACCCGATGACGCTGTCGGGGCTCTCGGGCCTCGGCGACCTCGTCCTCACCTGCTCCTCCGAGCAGTCGCGCAACCACACCGTCGGCTTCGGCCTCGGCCAGGGGAAGAAGCTCGAGGACATCCAGAAGGAGATCGGCCAGGTGGCGGAGGGCGTCCTCAACGCGAAGAGCGTGCACGCGCTCTCGAGGAAGCTCGGGGTGGAGATGCCGATCAGCGAGATGGTGTACCGCGTCCTCTACGAGGGGCAGGCGCCGCGCGCGGCGGTGGTCGAGCTCATGACCCGGGAGATCAAGCCGGAGATGTAGGCACGCGTGGCAACCCCACGGCCCGGCGACTTCGCGCGCCGGGACGGACGGGTTAAGCTGTGCGTATGGGCGACCTCGCCCGCGCACTCCTCCATGACGGCGTCCTCACCAGCGAGGGCCTGACGCGCGCCACCCAGGCGGCGCAGGGCGGCGATCTCGCGTCCGCGGCGCTGGAGCTGGGGCTCGCCGACGAGGGCGCCCTCGCGCGCGTCCTCGCGCGCCTGTACGAATGCCCCGGCGTCGAGCTCTCCCGCAGCGCCGTGCCGGTCGCGAACCTCGACGTCGTGGGCGCCGGCTTCTGCCGGGACCACCGCGTCCTGCCGCTCGCGATCGGGCGGGGCGATCTCGCGCTCGCGATGGCCGATCCGTCCGACGTCGCGGCGGCGGACCAGGTGCGGTTCGTCACGGGCAGGAAGGTGCTGCGCCACGCCGCCGTCGGCGCCGCCCTCGTGCGGGCGCTCGACGGCGTCGAGCGCGCCCGGCGCGAGGGCGCGCCGGCCTGGCGCGGCCCGCGCGCGCCGGCGCTGCCCGATCCCACGGCAGCCCACGCCGCCACCGTGCTCCCCGGCGATGCGGCCAGCGTCGACCTCCCCGACGTGAGCGACACCATGGAGATCGTCAGCTTTGCGGACCTGTCGGTGTACGAGCCGCCGCCGCCCCCGGTGCTCGTGCCGCGGGCGCGCGACCGCGAGCGCTCGACCCTGCGCCTCGACGGCCTCGGCGTGGGGAAGGTGGCGCTCGTCGCCGACGACGACGCGGAGGTGCGGAGGATCATCGCGCGGGTGCTCGAGAACCTCTCGTGCGTCGTGCTCGAGGCCGGCGATGGGCGCTCGGCGCTGGCGCAGGCGCGCGAGGCGGTCCCCGACCTCGTGGTGCTCGACGCCATGATGCCGGGGATGCACGGCTTCGAGGTGTGCCGGGCGATCCGCGGCGACCCCGCGCTGCGCGCGGCGCGCGTGGTCCTGTGCTCGGCGGTCTACCGCGGGACGGTGGGCACCGACGCGAAGGCGGCGTTCGGCGCCGACGCGTTCCTCGACAAGCCGTTCCGCCTCGACGAGCTGACCCGCGTCCTGCGCGTCGCGCTCGCCGGGCCGTCGGCGGCGGACGCGCCGGAGGACCGGACGTCGCGCGACGAGGCGAGCGCGCTCTGGCGCCAGGCGGCGGACGCGATCGCGCAGGACCGGGCGGAGGAGGCCGCGGGCCTCGCGCGCGCCGCCGCCGCGAAGGACCCGTGGTCGGCCGAGGCGCACTACTACCTCGGCCACGCGTGCGCGAAGCTCGGCAAGCCGTACGACGCCATCGCGGCGTACGAGCGCGCCGCCGAGCTCCGCCCCGACGTCGACGCCGCCCACCAGTGCGTCGCCCAGATCTACGAGCGCCTGGGGTTCCAGAAGAGCGCCCGCGAGGCGTGGACGCGCGCGCTCGAGACCTGCACCGAGCCGGTGAAGAAGAAGGCGATCCAGGCGAAGATCCTGAAGCTGCTCGGGGTGTGAGGGCGCTTCGACTCCGCCGCTGCGCGGCTCCGCTCAGCGCGAACGGACCCCTCCCCCGTGCACCCTGAGCGTAGCACCCGCGGAGCGGGTGCGGAGTCGAAGGGCGAACGGAGGCTGCCGATTCGCCGCGGTCCTCGCGCGATCCGCTCCGTCGCGCTAGAACGGCGCCATGCCCTCCCACCTCGCTCCCCCCGACGCCGCGGCGGCGCTCGTCGGCACGCCGGAAGCACTCACCGCAACGTGCCGCGGCGACGTCGTCCGCGCGCGCGCGGCGGCCGATCGCGTCGCGGCGCTGCCCGCGCCGCGCGACGCCGCCGCGGCCCTCGACGCCTACGACGCGGCGCTCGGCGCGCTCGGCGACGCGGGCGCGCGCGCGAGCCTGTGCCGCAACGTCCACCCCGACGCGGCCATGCGCGACGCCGCCGAGCGCTGCGAGAGCGAGATCGAGCGCGCGGCGACGGAGCTCTCCCTCGACCGGCGGCTCTACGACGCCCTCGCGGGCCTCTCCGCCGACGGGCTCGACCACGCCGCGCGCCACCTGCTCGAGAAGGCGCTGCGCGACTTCCGCCGCTCCGGCGTCGACCGCGACGAGGCCACGCGCGACCGGGTGCGGCAGCTCCGGGACGAGCTCGTCGCCACCGGCCAGGAGTTCGGCCGCACCATCAAGGACGACGTGCGGCGGCTCGACGTCCTCCCGGCGGAGCTCGAGGGCGTCCCGGAGGACTGGCTCCGCGCGCGCGCGCCCGGCCCGGACGGCCGCATCACCGTCTCGACCGACAACGCCGACTATGTCCCGGTCGTCACCTACGCGAGGAGCGCGCGGGTGCGCGAGGCGCTGTGGCGCCTCTACCGGCTGCGCGGCCACCCCAGGAACCTGGACGTGCTCGCGCGCCTGCTCGCGCGCCGCGCCGAGCTGGCGCGCCTGCTCGGCTACGCGAGCTGGGCGGCGTACGTCGCGGAGGACAAGATGATCGGCAGCGACGCCGCCGCCGCCGACTTCATCGCGAAGGTCTCCGCCGGCGCCGAGCGCCGCATGCGCCGCGACCACGAGGAGCTCGTCGCCGCGCGGCGCGCCGACGTGCCCGGCGCCGACGGCGTGCCGGCCTGGGACTCCGCGTACTACCAGGACCGCGTGAAGGCGGAGCGCCACGGCTTCGACGCCCGCCTCGCGCGCCCCTACTTCGAGTACCGCCGCGCCAAGGAGGGCGTGCTCGCGATCACCGGTCGGCTGTTCGGCGTCACCTGGCGGGCGGTGCCGGACGCGCCGCGCTGGCACCCGGAGGTCGAGGCCTACGACCTCCTCGAGGAGGGGCGCCTCCTCGGGCGCGTCTACCTCGACATGCACCCCCGCGACGGCAAGTACAAGCACTACGCGCAGTTCTCGCTCGCGTCGGGCCAGGCCGGGCGCCGCGTCCCGGAGGGCGCGCTCGTCTGCAACTTCCCGCGGCCTGGCGACGCGCCCGCGCTCCTCGAGCACGGCGACGTGCGGACGTTCCTGCACGAGCTCGGGCACCTGCTCCACCACGTCCTCGGCGGCCACGTCCGCTTCGCCTCGCAGGCGGGCGTCGCCACCGAGTGGGACTTCGTCGAGGCGCCGTCGCAGCTCCTCGAGGAGTGGGTCTGGGATCCCAAGGTGCTCGCGACGTTCGCGCGCCACGTCGACACGGGCGAGCCCATCCCCGCGGAGCTCGTGCGGCGCATGCGCGCCGCCGACGAGTTCGGGAAGGGGCTCTGGGTGCGCCAGCAGATGTTCTACGCGGCGGTGTCGCTCGAGCTGCACCGGCGCGACCCCGAGGCGCTCGATCCGACCCGCGTCGTCGCGGAGCTGCAGGAGGCGTACACGCCGTTCCGCCACGTGGACGGCAGCTACTTCCACCTGTCGTTCGGCCACCTCGACGGGTATTCCGCCATTTACTATACGTACATGTGGTCGCTCGTCATCGCGAAGGATCTCTTCCGGGCGTTCCGGAAGGACGACCTCCTCGACCCGGAGCCCGCGGCGCGCTACCGGCGCGCGGTGCTCGAGCCGGGCGGCTCGCGGCCCGCGGCGGAGCTGGTGCAGGCGTTCCTCGGGCGCCCGTTCTCCTTCGACGCGTTCTCCGCCTGGCTGGACGCCCCGGAGGCGGCGTAGGGCCCGCTTTTCCCCTGGCGCGGCGCTCCCCCGCGGGCGTAACGGAGGGGGATGTCCGACACCTCGACCGTCCAGGCGCCCACCGCAGAGACCCGCAGCGGACCACCGCCCTCACCACGCAAGAAGATCAAGGAGCTCGAGGCGATGGTGTCCGACGTCATCGTCGAGACGCCCGACACCGTCACCCTCGTCTTCTTCACCGGCAACGAGCGCCTCGAGTACGAGCCGGGGCACTTCCTCACCATCGACCCGCACCAGTTCGAGGGACTCGAGCGCTTCATCGCGTACTTCGAGGACCTGAAGGGCAAGCGCGAGCCGCCGCGCGCCTACTCGATGTCGTCGTCGCCGCTCGAGCGTTACCTCGCGGTCACCGTGAAGGAGGAGCGCTACGTCAGCGGCGCCACGAAGTACCCGCCGCTCCTCTCGCCGCTCCTCGTGAAGCGCACGCCGCGCGGGCAGCGCGTGTCGCTCGTCGGGTTCACGGGGCCCTACGTGCTCCCGCGCGACATCGACTCGCGCACCGACCACCTCGTCCACCTCGTCGCGGGGTCCGGGTCGGTGCCGAACTTCGCGATGCTGAAGCACGCGCTCACGCTCCACCCGAAGCTGCGCCACACCTTCGTCTACTCGAACAAGACCTGGGACGACGTCATCTTCCGGCACCAGCTCGAGGATCTCCGCGAGCAACATCCCGACCGGCTGCGCGTGATCCACGCGCTCACGCGCGATGAGCACGCGGGCCGCCACGGCCCCGACGTCCGCGCCGGGCGCATCACGCCGGCGCTCCTGCGCGAGGTCATCCCCGACCCAACCGCGTGCGTTGTCTACGCCTGCGGCCCGGCGATCGGGCCCTGGGACCGCGCCGCGGCGAAGGCGAAGGGCGAGGCGCCCCAGCCGCGCTTCCTCGAGGCGGCGGTGGCCGCGCTCGACGCGATCGGCGTGCCGAAGGACCGGGTCAAGACGGAATCATACGGCTGAGACGTACGCTTGCTCCGCACCCTCCGCGCGCTCCCCACGCTGCTCCGCGTCGGCCTCGCCGAGGCGGTCGCCTACCGCGCCGAGTTCGTGGTCTGGCTCCTCTCGACGAACATGCCGCTCGTCATGCTCGCGCTGTGGAGCGCGGTCGCGCGCGACGGGCCGGTGGGGCGCTTCGGGCAGAAGGACTTCACCGCCTACTTCCTCGCCGCGCTCGTCGTGCGGCTCATGACCGGCGCGTGGGTGATCTGGGAGGTGAACTTCGAGATCCGCCAGGGGACGCTCGCCTATCGCCTGCTCCGCCCCATCCACCCGCTCTTCGCCTACGCCTGCGAGAACATCGCCGCGATGCCGCTGCGGCTCGTCCTCTCGCTGCCGGTGGCGCTCACGCTCCTCTTCACGGTGGGTGGCGACCGCGTCACGCGCGACCCGCTCCTCCTCGCGCTCTTCCCGGTGACGGTCGTCGGCGCCTGGCTCATCACCTTCCTCGCCATGGCGACGATCGGCGCGCTCGCCTTCTACGTCGACTCGGCGGGGTCGGTGTTCGAGCTGTGGCTGGCGCTCTTCGGCGTGTTCTCGGGCTACCTCGTGCCGCTCGAGCTCTTCCCGCGCTGGGTCGCGGCGCTCGCCCGCGTCCTGCCGTTCCGCTACATGCTCGCCTTCCCGGTGGAGATGATCATCGGCCTCGAGTCGCGCTCGCGCGCCCTCGCCGAGCTCGGCGTACAGTGGCTCTACGTGGGGCTCCTCCTCGCGGCGACCGCCGGCGCGTGGCGCCTCGGCCTCCGCCGCTTCGCCGCCTTCGGAGGCTAGGAGACCCGAGGTGCGCCGCTACCTCCGCCTGCTCGCGATCCAGCTCCGCGCGTCGTTCGCGCTCGCGGTGCAGTACCGCGTCGAGTTCATCGTGAAGGGGTTCCTCGCGCTGTTCTGGTCGTCGTGGTCGCTCGTGCCGCTGCTCGTCGTCTTCGGCCACCGGCCCACCGTCTCGGGCTGGACGTTCGAGGAGGCGCTCGTCGTCATCGGCTGGTTCCTGCTCATGAAGGGCATCCTCGAGGGCGCGGTGAACCCGTCGCTCGCGAGCGTCGTCGAGCACATCCGGAAGGGCACGCTCGACTTCGTGCTGCTGAAGCCCGCCGACGCGCAGTTCCTCGTCTCGACCGCGAAGTTTCAGCCCTGGAAGGTCGCGGACGGCCTGCTCGCGTGCGGCATCTTGGTGTGGGCCTTCCGGGCGCTCGGGCGC
>JBJMQK010000476.1:0-3533 GCA_045802735.1 Anaeromyxobacteraceae bacterium
CAGGGAAGCCGTCCTCGACCTGCTCGCAACCGTCCTCGACGGCTACGAAGTCACCAAGGCCGGTTCCGGACGCAGCGCCGTGGCGCTGGCCTCCACGAACTCGTTCGAGGTCGTAGTGACGGAGGTGCGCATGCGCGACGCGAGCGGCTTCGAGGTGCTCGCCGCCGCGAAACGCCGCACGCCGGAGACCGAGGTGATCTTCATCACAGCATTCCCCTCGGACTCCGATGCCGAGGCGGCGCTCGACATGGGCGCCCTCGACTACCTGGAGAAGCCGTTCGATCCCGATGACCTGATCCTCGCCGTCGCGCGTGCCCTCGAGCCCCGACGCGACGCTCCAGCACGAAGCGAAGGAAGGCCGCTGCGCACACGCGACCCGACCCCCCACTCCGTCCGTGCGCTGCCGTATCGTCAGGTGCTCGGCGGCGCTCGTGACCGCGCGGCCCGGGAGTATCTCGCGGACCTGATGCGCGAGTTCGCAGGGTCCATCGCGACGGCGGCGGAGCACGCCGGGATGGAACAGGACACCCTCTGCCGGATCCTGAACCGCTATGATCTCGGCTGCCGAGTCTCTCAGCCCTCGTTCGGCTTGGATCATCTCGGCGCGTAGCCCGCACCACCGCAATCGGGACCCCGGTGCCCCTCTGCGCAGCGGCGATGCGGGGTCGAGGTCATCGTCCCTCGTCGGCTCACCAGCTCACTCGGTGCGCCCGCCGTGGTCATGCCGGTGGTGCGCATCCGGCAGGTGCGGGTGATCGTGGACGAGCGCTGCGTGCGCGTGCCGGTGCGAGTGGGGCTCGTGCACCGATCCGGCGTGGCGGTGTCGGTGATGTTCGTCGTGGACGTGGGCGTGCTCGTGGTCCACGGCTTCGTGGGCGTGCTCGTGCGCGTGCCGGGCGCGCAGGACGGCGGCGAGACCTACCGCCATCGCGCTGCCGGCGACGAGGTCGCGGACGGCGAGGTGCTCCCCGAGGAGCGGTACCGAGACGAGCGCCCCGATGAACGGCGCCGTGGCGAAGAGCGCTGCCTGCCGCGCCGCGCCAAGCCCACGCGTGGCGAGGAGGTGGAGGACGATGCTCGCGCCGTAGCCGAAGGCCCCGACGGCCAGCGCAGCCGCCGCGGTCCCGGACCGCGGTAATCGGTCGCCGAGCGCGAGGCCGAGCGCGACGTTGGTCACGCCGGCCGCGAGGGTCTTCGCGCGAGCGACCGACGTTGGATCGTGAAGCGACAGGCGCTGGGCGAGGTTGTTGTCGAGCGCCCATGCGGCGCACGCGGCGATGATGGCGAGGACGCCCGGGCCATCGGCCCGCAACGGACCAGGCGCGAACCCCATCGCAGCCGCCCCGCCGACGATCGCCGCCGCGCCCACCGCCTCCCGGCGCCCGAGGTGATCGCCGAACGCGAGCACGGCGAGCAGGATCGTGAACGGCGCCTCCACGTTCAGGAGGAGCGACGCGGTGACGCCGGACACGCGCGCGAGCCCCACCACCAGCAGGACGGGGCCAGCGAGACCACCAGCGACGATCATGAGGAGAAGGACGGGGAGATCGCCGCGGCGGAGCGGAGCTTCGCGCGCGCGACGAAGCGGCGCGAACGCCATGAGCGAGATCCCTGCGCCAGCGTAGAGCAGCCCGGCGAGCATGAGCGGCCCGACGTCGCCGACGAGGAGCTTCGCTGCAGGGGTGCTCGCACCGAACAGCGCGGCGGCAGCGAGGCCAGCCGCCGTGGCGCGGCGCCCGATCGTCACCCGACGGCTTCCGCTGGGCCGAGGCGGTCCTCGTCGCCGCGCGCGAGGAGCGTGCGCACCGAGCCGAACCGCAGGTACAGGGCGGGAACGACGAGCATGTTGAGCGCAGTCGACGTGACGAGGCCGCAGAGGATCACGACGGCCATGGGCGCCTGGATCTCGCTCCCCGCCTGCCCGTGCGCGAGCGCGAGCGGGATGAGGCCGAGCCCGGTGGCGAGCGCGGTCATGAGGATGGGCGAGAGCCGCTCCATCGCGCCGCGCAGCACGGCCGTGCGGGCATCCGAGACCTCCTCGTGCTCGACGAGGTGCTGGATGTGCGAGATCATCATGAGCCCGTTGCGCGTCGCGATGCCGAACAACGTGATGAAGCCGATGATGGACGCGACGGAGAGCACGCCCCCCGACACCCAGACGCCGGCGACGCCGCCCGCGAGCGCGAGCGGCAGGTTCACCATCACGATGGCCGCGTCGCGAGGCGACTGCAGCGCGACGTACAGCAACAGGAAGATGCCCAGCACCACGGCGATGCCGAGGATGAACAGGGTGCGTGCCGCGGCCTCGGCGCTCTCGAACTGTCCGCCGTACTCGATGTGATAGCCGCGCGGCAGTGGCACGGCGGTGGCGACGCGAGAGCGGACGTCCTCGACCACTCCGCCGAGGTCCCGGCCCGAGACGTTGCACATGACGACGAGCTTCCGCTGGACGTTCTCGCGCGTCACCATGTTCGGGCCGCGGTCCTTGCGGATCTCGGCGAGGGAGTGGAGCGGGACGCGAGCGCCCGAGGGCGTCGCGATGAGCGTCGCCCGGATGGCTTCCAGGCTCTCCAGCGCGGACCTGTCATAGCGGACGACGAGGTCGAACGCGGCCTGTCCCTCGAGCACGCGCGAGGCGACGGTGCCCTGGAACGCCGTCTCGACGGCCTCCGCCACCTCGCGCACCCGGAGCCCGTGCCGCGCGATCGCTTCGCGGTCGAAGCGGATCGTGAGGAGCGGGATGTCCGACTGCTCCTCGACCGAGAGGTCCACGACCCCCGGGACGCCGGCCATGACGGCGCGCACCTGGCCGGCGAGGCGCCGGAGCTCCGCGAGGTCGTCGCCGAACACCTTCACCGCGATGTTGGCGCGTGTGCCGGACAGCATGTGGTCGATGCGGTGAGAGATGGGCTGGCCGATGGTCACCGCCATGCCGGGGATGAGCGCGAGATCGCGCCGGAGCGCGGCGAGGAACTCACCCTTCGAGCGCTTTCCCATCTTGAGCCCGACGTCGATCTCGGCAGCGTTCACGTCTTGGGCGTGCTCGTCGAGCTCGGCGCGGCCGGTTCGGCGCGCCGTCGCGACGACCTCGGGCTGCCTGAAGAGCGTTTCCTCCACCATCCGCCCGAGCTTGTCCGATTCAGCGAGCGAGGTGCCCGGGAGCGTCACCGCGGAGAGCGTGAGCGTCCCTTCGTTGAAGTCGGGCAGGAACGCGCGTCCGGCGAGCGCGAGGCCCGCGACGGCGGCGACGAGGAGCGCGGCGGAGGCGACGAGGACGACCTTCCAGCGGCCGAGCATCGCGCCGAGGAGTGGCTCGTAATGCGCCTTCAACCAGTGCACGAGTGCCCCCTCGCGGTCCTCCCGCACCGCCTTGGACCCGGGCAAGGCCACCGAACAGAGCGCGGGCGTGACGGTGAGCGCGACGATCAGCGACGCTGCGAGCGACACGATGTAGGCGAAGCCCAGCGGTCGGAGGAGCCTCCCCTCCACGCCTGAGAGGAAGAAGAGCGGCAGGAACACCAGCACGATGATGA
>JBJMQK010000125.1:0-12809 GCA_045802735.1 Anaeromyxobacteraceae bacterium
CCGCCGCGCGGGGCTCCGCCCCTCCCACCTGCGGTGGGACCCTCCCCGCGCTACTCAGCGGTATGTGGGCGCGGCGCGCAGGCTCTCCACGAGGGCGTCCGGCGTCGTCGCCGGGAGCTGGCAGGCGCCGCGCTCGCACAGGTACGCCGTGGCCTGCCCTCCTTGCGCCGCGCGGCCGGCGGCGACCGGCGCGACGCGCGCGAGCCGCGCGAGCGCTGGCCCCTCCGGTGCGCCGGTGAGGACGACGTTCGGCGCGTAGAGCCGCCGCGTCGCCTCGAGCATCGCGGTCGGGAGCGGCCCGGCCTCGGGCCAGACGACGACGAGCTCGCGCACGCCCTCGTCGCGCGCCTCCACGGCGCAGAGCATCTCGGTGAGCGCGACCGGCTGATCGGTGAGCGTCGGCGCGTACCAGCGCAGCGCGCCCTCCGCCACGCGGCGCCAGCGGTCATCGCCGGTGAACGCCTCGAGCCGGAGCGCGTTCAGGAGCGCGATCGACGCGCCCGACGGCTCGGCGCCGTCGTGCGTCGGCTTCTCGCGTGCGATGAGCCGCTCGGCGTCGTCGCCCGCGACGAACCAGCCGCCGCGCGGGTCGGCGAAGTGGCGCTCGGTGCCGTCGGCGAGCGCGAGCGCCGCCTCGAGCCACGCCGGGTCGAACGTCGCCTCGTGAAGATCGAGCAGCGCCTGCGTCAGGAACGCGTGATCGTCGAGGAAGCCGCGCGGCCCGCAGGCGCCGCTCATGAACGTGCGCGCGAGCCGTCCGCCGGGGCGCATCGACCCGAGCACGAACCGCGCCGCGCGCGCCGCCGCCTCGACGTAGCGCGGCTCGGGGAAGGTGCGGCCCGCCACCGCCAGCGCCGAGATCATGAGCCCGTTCCACGAGGCGACGACCTTCTCGTCGCGGAGCGGGTGCACGCGCTCCTCGCGCACCTCGTAGAGCTTCGCGCGCGCGGCGGTGAGCGAGCGCCACGCGTCCTCGTCGGGCTCCTTCACCCACAGGATGTTCCGCCCCTCGAAGTTGCCGCGGTCGGTGACGCCGTAGTGCCCGGCGAAGCGGTCGTACTCGGGCCCGAGCACCTCGCGCAGCTCGCGCGCCTCCCAGGTGAAGAACCAGCCCTCCTCGCCCTCGGAGTCGGCGTCGGTCGCGGAGTAGAAGGCGCCATCCGGGGTGGTCATCTCGCGGAGCACGTAGTCGAGCGTCTGGTGCGTGACGCGCGCGAGGTCGGGGCGCCGCGTGGCCTGCCACGCCTCGGCGTAGGCGAGCGCGAGGAGCGCGTTGTCGTACAGCATCTTCTCGAAGTGCGGCACGAGCCAGGCGGCGTCGGTCGAGTAGCGGTGGAACCCGCCGCCCACCTGATCCATGAGCCCGCCCGCGGCCATCCGCTCGAGCGTGAACACCGCCATCGACAGCGCGGCGGGGTCGCCGGTGCGGCGGTGGTGGCGCAGGAGCAGGCGCACCGGGATGTTCGACGGGAACTTCGGCGCGCGGTTCACGCCGCCGTGCACCGGGTCGAACGCGGACTGGAAGAAGCGGACCGCCTTCTCGATGCACTCCGGGCCGGGGAGGTCGGGCGCCGTCCCCTCGGGCGCCGAGCCGAGGGCCGTCTTCACGGCGTCGGCGAGCGACGCGGCGGCGCTCCGCACCCGCGGTGGATCGCGCTGCCACACCGCCGAGATCTCTCCGAGCAGCGTGAGGAAGCCGCGGGGCGCGCCGCGGTCGCCGTCGCGCGCCGGGAAGTAGGTGCCGCCGAAGAAGGGCTGCCGCTCCGCGTCGAGGAAGACGCTCATCGGCCACCCGCCGCTGCCGGTCAGCGCCTGGACGGCGGTCATGTAGATCGCGTCGACGTCGGGGCGCTCCTCGCGGTCGACCTTGATCGGGATGAAGTGCTCGTTCAGGAACGCCGCGACCTCGACGTCCTCGAACGACTCGCGCTCCATGACGTGGCACCAGTGGCAGGTCGAGTAGCCGATGGAGAGGAAGACCGGCTTGCCCTCGCGGCGCGCGGCGTCGAACGCCTCGTCGCCCCACGCCCACCAGGAGACCGGGTTGTGCGCGTGCTGGAGGAGGTACGGGCTCGCCTCGAGGATGAGACGGTTGGTGAAGCGAGGGCGGCCGCCGTCGAGGTGGTGCGTGCGCGGCACGTAGCCCGGGCCCTTCGAGGCGTACGCAGCGGCGAGGCGGGGCGCGAGGTCGGGCGGGAACGGGGGCGCGCCGGGGAGCGAGGGGTCGATCACGCGCGAAAGATAACGGCGGCCCCGCCGCGCGCGCCGCGCCGCGAGACCGCCGTCCGTGGACCGACCGACCGCGCTACTTGCCGCGGATGTCGTCGATCTTGTTCTTGATGCTGCCCTTCACGTCCTCGAGCTTCCCCTTGGCCTTGTCCATGTTGCCTTCGGCCTTCTTCTCGGGGTCGTCGGTCACCTCGCCCCACGCGTTCTTGGCGCGGCCCTTCGTCTCGTCCCACTTGCCCTTCACTTTGTCGTCGTCGCCCATCGGCATGGTGCTTCCTCCCTGTCCTTGAAGGTGGGGCCGCGCCCCACCGACCGGAACCCCGGCTAGCCTCGATCCTCGAAGGCCTCGAGCGCCCGAGCGATCCGCCGCTCGATCTCCAGGCGCATCTGCCGCGCCGCCTCGACCGCCTCGGCGAGCGCCTCCGCCACCTCGGGGCTGGGCCCGCCAGGGAGCACGCGCAGCGCGCCGCGCGCGCGCGAGGGTGTCGTGGGCGCTTGGGGCGCCTTTCCGCCGGGGACGAGGACGAGGCGCGGGCGCGAGGCTTCCATGACGGCAATCTAAGTCGCGTCTGCCGCCTACCCCTTGATGACACCCATGGGGAGCAGCCGGGCGACGAGGCGGGTGATGCCAGCCCGCGCCATGACGCCGACCACGTCGGCGACGTCCTTGTAGGCGTCGCTCATCTCCTCGGCGAGCGTCTTCTTCCCGCGTGACACCACCTCGATCCCACGGTCGGCCAGCTCACGTGCGATCGAGCGGCCGCGCGCCGCCTTCATCGCCTGTCCGCGCGAGAGGAGCCGCCCCGCGCCGTGGCAGGAAGACCCGAACGTCTCCTCCATCGCGAGGGCGGTCCCGGCGAGGACGTACGAGTAGCGGCCCATGTCGCCCGGGACGAGCACCGGCTGGCCGACCTCGCGGTACGGGGCGGGCACGCGCGGGTCGCCGGGGCCGAAGGCGCGGGTCGCGCCCTTGCGGTGGACGAGCACCTCGCGCGGCGCGCCGTCCACGAGGTGCGTCTCGCGCTTCGCGACGTTGTGGCAGACGTCGTAGAGGACGCGCGCACCGACCGCGGCGTCGGAGGCCCGCAGCGCCTGTGACACGGCGCGCACGGCGAGGCCGGTCATGACCTGGCGGTTCGCCCAGGCGAAGTTCGCGGCCGCCTGCATCGCGCCGAGGTACGCCTGCCCCGCGTCGCTCGCGACCGGCGCGCAGGCGAGCTGCGGGTCGGGGAGCTCCTGGTACTCGGGGCCGAACGTTCGCCGCGTTGAGGCGAGGCTCGCCAGCGCCTCGTCGCAGACCTGGTAGCCGAGGCCGCGCGACCCGGAGTGGATCTGGAGCGCCACCGCGCCGGGCAAGAGGCCGAACGCTGCGGCCGCCGCCTCGTCGTACACCTCGGCCACCCGGTCCACCTCGAGGAAGTGGTTGCCGCTCCCCAGCGTGCCGAGCTGGTCGGCCCCGCGCTGGCGGGCGCGCGCCGAGACCGAGGCGGGATCGCCGCCGGCGAGGCGCCCGCCCTCCTCGCAGCGCTCCGCGTCGTCGTCGGCCGCGGCGTACCCGCGCTTCGCCGCCCAGCGCGCGCCGCCCGCGAGCACGCCGTCGAGCTCGTCGTCGGAGAGCCGCGGGATGGCGCGGCTCGCGCCGACGCCGGTGGGGATGTCGCGGAAGAGCTGCGCCACGAGCTCGCGCAGCCGCGGGCGGACCTCGTCGGCGTCGAGCGCGGTCGTGACGATGCGCACACCGCAGTTGATGTCGTAGCCGACGCCGCCCGGCGAGACCGCGCCGTGCTCCGCGTCCACCGCCGCGACGCCGCCGATGGGGAAGCCGTATCCCCAGTGGATGTCCGGCATGGCGAGCGAGAAGCGGACGATGCCCGGCAGGTGGGCGACGTTCGCGACCTGCTGGAGGGCGGGATCGTCGGGCACCGGCGGGCCGGCGCAGTAGACGCGGCCGGGCACGAGCATGCGGCCTTCGCGGGGGATCTCCCAGAGGTCGCCTCGGATACGGCGGAGGTGCATGGCGGGGAGATAACGGCGCTGCGGGGTCACAGCGGCGCCCAGTTGATCTGATCCCGGACGTCAATGCCCGCCGCTGTGACGATTTCCGGCGCCTGCGGCGCCTCACTCCGGGGGGGGGAAACTCTCCCCCCGAGACCCCCCATCCCGAGCGTCACCTCAACTGGGCAGCGCTATCAGATGTCGAACACGATCTGCCCCCGCCAGAGCCCGCCCGACTCCTCCATCCTCGCGGCGTGCCAGGTCACCGCCTTGAGGTCGAGCCCCTCGGCGTGCCGCTCCGGATCGTACCGCCCGAGCCCCACGACCACCTCGCACCCGAGGTCGTCGAGGCGCACCACCTCGCACTCGCCCGGCACGACGCGCGCCGTCGCGAAGCGGAAGAGCAGCTCGCGCAGGAGCGCCACCGCGACGCCGGTGCGGCCCTCGCCCTGGACGGCGAGCCGCTCGTCGCCGCGGACCTCGACGCATTCACCTCCGGTGAGGAGCGCCGCGTAGGCGAGGACGAGCCGCGCGAGCGCCTCCTCGGCGGTGCTCCCCTCCACCGCGACGCCGACGTCGGCGACGTGCCCCAGGTCCTCGAACGGCTGCGGCAAGGCGTAGCGCAACGCTGCCTCAGTCCTGCATCGCCGCGGCGAGCGCGAGCTCGCGGTCGCGCGCGGCGTAACCCTCGGGCGGCCGCTCCGGCGGGTGCGCGAGGAAGCTCGCCGTGACGCGGCCGAGGTACGCGTCGAGCGGCAGGTGGCGGAAGCCGAGCTCGTCGCGCGCCCGCGACGGGTCGATGAACGACATCCAGCGCGTCGAGAACGGCGACACCGCCCGCGGGTCGAGGCCCGCGTGCGCCAGCGCATCCTCGTGCACCGCGACGATCTCGGAGCGCGAGCCGAGGAGCGCGCCGAGCTTCGAGACCAGCTCCGCGATCGTCGGGGTCTCCTCCTGCGCGAGGTTCAGCGCCCGGCCGTACGTCACCGGGCGGCCGAGGATCGCGGCGAGGAAGCGCGCCACCTCGCCGCCGTAGACGTGGCGCGTCTTCACCTTGCCGCCGTCGGGCAGGAGGATCGGGCCACCGTCGAGGAGCCGCCAGAGATAGGCCTCCGGCCTGCGCAGGTAGTCCCGCTCGCCGTTCACCATCGGGATGCGCACCCGCGTCGCCGGGAAGCGCAGCCGCACGAAGGCCTCGGCGAGCGCGTCCTCGCACGCGCGCTTTCCCGTGCCGTAGAGCCACTCGCCGAGGTCGGGCTCGGCGGCGGGGCGCGGCAGCAGCGGCCCGTCGTAGTCCTCCTCGCGCGCCGGTCGCGCGCGCTCCGCCGCGTCGCGCTCGCGCACGAGGTACACCTGCCCCGACGAGATCATCACGTAGTGCCCGACGCGCCCGGCGAGCACCTCCGCCGCGCGCCGCCCGTCGTCGCCATCGTACGCCGCGAAGTCCACCGCCGCGTCGAAGTCGCGGCGCTCGAGGCGCCGCGCGAAGTCGGGGCCCTTGCGATCCGCGACGAGCCGCTCGACGCGCTCGCCGAACGGATCGCGGGTCACCCCGCGGTTGAGCACCGTGACGCGGTGGCCGCCCGCGAGGAGGCGCCACACGAGGCCGTAGCCGACGAAGCGGGTTCCGCCGATGACGAGGACGCGCACCGGATCAACCCTCCGCCGCGCGCGCGGCGCGGTCCACGAGTGGCGCGATCGGGCGCGCCGAGAGCTTGACGAAGCGGACGAGGAGCGCGGCGGCGACCGCGGAGAGCCCGGCCGCGAGCCCCCACCACAGCCCGGTGACCCCGAGCGGACCGAACAAGCCGAGGATGAGCGCGAGCGGCAGGCCCAGCACCCAGTGCCCGAGCATGTTGACCGCGAACGTGTAGCGCGTATCGCCGACGCCGCGCAGCACGCCCGCCCCGACGCCCTGGATGCCGTCGGAGATCTGGAACACCGCCGCGACGCGCAGCACGGGGATGGCCGAGGCGATCACCGCCGGGTCGTCCGTCATCGCGCGCGCGAGCGGCCCGGGAGCGACGAAGAACGCGACGGCGGGCAGCGCCATCACCGCCGCGCCTGCCGCGAACGCGGTGAGGCCCGCGCGCCGCGCCGCCGGGGTGTCGCAGGCGCCGATCGCCCAGCCGACGCGCACCGTCGCCGCGTTCCCGATGCCGACCGCGAAGGTGAAGGTGGTGCTCGCGATGGCGATGCCGATCTGGTGCGCCCCGAGCTGCGCCGCGCCGAGCCGGCCCGCGAGGAAGCCGGCCAGCGCGAAGATGCCGACCTCGGCGCCGAAGTGCAGGCCGATCGGGACCCCGACGCGGAGCGCGCGCGCGAGCTCGGCGCGGCGCGGCCGCCGCAGGCCCGCGGCGCCCCCGGGGAGCCGCACCCGGCCCGCGGCGGCGGCGAGCGCGAGCGCCTGCAGCACGGTGACGAGCGTCGTCGACAGCGCCGCGCCCGCCGCGCCGAGCGCGGGCACGGCGCGGAGCGGCCCGGTCCAGGCCGGGAGCCCGCGCCCGCCGAAGACGAGCAGGACGTCGAGCAGGAGGTTCACGACGTTTGCGACGACCGCGGTGAGGAGGACCGCGCGCGTGAGCCCGAGGCCCTGCAGGTAGGACCTCGCCACCACGAAGAAGAGGAGCGCGGGCAGCCCGGGGACGCGCGCCCACAGGAACGGGCCCGCCTCGGCGGCGACCGCGCGGGAGATGCCGAGCGGCTCGAGGGCGAGCGGCGCGAGCGCGATGGGCACCGCGAGGAGGACGCCCGCCGCGAGGGCGAACCAGGTGCCCTGCCACAGCAGGCGCCGCGCGCCGCGCGCGTCGCCCGCCCCGAACGCCTGCGCGACGAGCGGGTCGATCGCCATCATGAGCCCCATGCCGGTCAACGCGACGGCATAGAAGAGGGCGTTGCCGAGGCCGGCGCCGGCGAGCACGACCGCCCCGGCGCGGCCGCACACCGCCGTGTCGACGAGCCCCATCGTCGCCTGGCCCGCGCTCGCCACCGCGAGCGGCAGCGCGAGCCGCGCGAGGGCGGCGGCCTCCGCGCGGATGGGGTGGCGGGTGGACACGGGCCGGACAAGATAACGTCCGCCAAAACGTCCGCCGCCGCGCCGGTCGGTCGCCGCCGCCATCGCCTGCATGTCCTGGCCTCGCCCGCTGCGCGTCCTGCGCCACCCGAACCTGCGGCTCTTCTTCGCCGGACAGTGCGTGTCGCTCGTCGGGAGCTGGATGCAGTCGGTCGCCCAGGGCTGGCTCGTCTACCGCCTCACCTCGTCGACGAAGCTCCTCGGGCTCGTCGGCTTCCTCGCGCAGGTGCCGGTGTTCCTGTTCGGCGTCTGGGCGGGGTCGCTCGCCGATCGCGTGCCGCGGAAGCGGATCATCCTCATCACCCAGACGAACGCGATGGTGCAGGCGGCGCTCCTCGCCGCGCTGACGCTCACCGGGACGGTGCGCGCCTGGATGCTCCTCCCGCTCGCGGCGATGCTCGGCATGTCCTACGCGTTCGAGATCCCGGCGCGGCAGGCGCTCCTCGGCCAGATGGCGGGCGAGGACATGCCCAACGCGCTCGCGCTCAACTCCTCCATCGTGAACGCGGCGCGCGCGGTGGGGCCGGCGCTCGCGGGGTGGGCGGTCGCCTCGCTCGGCGAGGGCGTCTGCTTCGCGATCAACGCGCTGAGCTTCGCCGGGACCATCTACGCCGTCGCCGTGATGCGGGTGCCGCCGCCGCCTGCGCTCTCCGGGAGCCGCCGCGGGCACCTCCTCGACGGGCTCGCCTACGCCGGCCGCACGCCGCACGTGCGCGCGCTGCTCGCGCTCGTCTTCGCGTCGAGCCTGTTCGCGCTGCCCTACGTCACGTTCCTGCCGGTGTTCGCGCGCGACGTGCTCGGCGGCGATGCGCGGCTCCTCGGGTACCTCCAGGCGTCCGCCGGGGTGGGGGCGCTCGTCGCGGGCGTCTCGCTCATCCTGCGGCGTGGCCTGCGCGGGCTCGGGCGCCGGACCGGGGCGGGCGCGACGATCCTCTCGTTGGGGCTCGGCGCGCTCGCGCTCTCGCGCACGCCCGCGCTCTCCTGCGCCGCGCTCGTCGCGGTCGGCTTCGGCTACCTGACCCAGACCGCCTCGGCGATGACGCTCCTGCAGGGCCTCGCGCCGGAGGCGATGCGCGGCCGGGTGATGGGCCTCTTCTCGATGATCTTCGTCGGCGTGACGCCGTTCGGCGCGCTGCTGGGCGGGCTCGCGGCGAGCCGGCTGGGCGTGCCGCGCGTCGTGCTCGCCGGGGCCGTCGTCGTGCTCGGCGCGAGCGCGGTGTTCCACGTCGCGCTGCCGGGCCTCCGCCGCACGGTCCTCGCGCAGCACCCGACCCTCTTCCCCCCGCAGGCGCCCTGAGTGAGCGCGGCGCCGGCGCGAGAGGCTGTGCAGGCCGCGCGCTCGCCGTGGGTGGGCTTCTCCGCCGTGGCGGTGGGCACGCTCATGGCGACGCTCGACTCGAGCATCGTCAACGTCGCGCTGCCCACGCTCACGCGCGAGCTCGGCGCGTCCTTCGCCGGCGTCGCCTGGATCGTCTCCGCGTACCTGCTCGTGATCGCGGCGGCGCTCCTCACCGCGGGCCGCCTCGGCGACCTGTTCGGCCACCGGCGCGTCTACGTCGCCGGCCTCCTCGTGTTCACCATTGGTTCAGCGCTCTGCGGCGCGGCGCCGTCGCTCGCGACGCTCGTCGCCGCGCGCGCGGTGCAGGCGCTCGGGGCCTCGGCGACGATGGCGATGGGCCCCGCCGTCGTGACCGCGATCTTTCCGCCGCAGCGGCGCGGCCGCGCGCTCGGAGCGACGGCGTCGGTCGTCGCGCTCGGCCTCACGCTCGGGCCGCCGCTCGGCGGCGTCATCGTCCAGGCGCTCTCGTGGCGCTGGATCTGCCTCTGGAACCTGCCGGTGGGGGTCCTCGGCGCGCTCTGGGCCGCGCGCGTCCTCCCGTCGTGGCGACCGGAGCGGCTGCAGCGGCTCGATCGCGCCGGCGCCGTGCTCCTCGGCGTCGCGCTCGCGGCCGGCGTCGCGGCGGTGGAGTCGGCGCCGACCGGCGCGGGCCGCGCCGCGGCGCTCGCGGCGGTGTCGGCCGGGGCGAGCCTCGCGCTCGTGCGTCACCTGCGGCGCGCGGCCGCGCCGGTGCTCGACCTGCGGCTCTTCGCGAGCCGCGTGTTCGCGGGCGGCATCACCGGCGGCTCGCTCTCATACGCGGCGCTCTTCACCTCGAGCTTCCTCACGCCGTTCTTCCTCGCGCGGGTGAAGGGCCTCGGGCCGCGGGACCTCGGTGCGATGCTCACCGCCGTGCCCCTCGCGCTGTCGGTCTGCTCGCCCGCGGCCGGGGCGCTCGCGGATCGCTTCGGCGCGCGCGTCCTCTGTCCGCTCGGCGCGGCGCTGCTCGCGCTGGGGCTCGGCGCGCTCGCCTTCGCCGGTCCAGGCGACGGCCTCCCCTCGATCGCGGCGCGGCTCGCGCTGTGCGGTATCGGGATGGGGCTCTACCAGCCGCCCAACAACAACGCCGTCATGGGGACGCTGCCGCGCGAGCGCCTGGGGTCGGGCGGCGGCATGCTCGCGACCGCACGCGTGCTCGGCCAGGTGCTCGGGATCGCGGCGGGGAGCGCCATCTTCCGGCTGCGCGGCGGCGCGGGAGGCGACGCGGGGGCGTTCCTGCGCGGCTACCGCGCGGCGCTCCTCGCCGGCGCGGCGCTCGCGACCGCGGCGGGCCTCGTCGCGCTCGCGCGCGACGCCGGACGGCGCAGGGAGGCCCGTCAGCGGTGATCGCCGTGCAGCGCCGCGTCGAGCACCGCGCCGAGCAGGAACGCGAGCGAGGCGACCCACAGCCAGGCGAGGAGCGCGACCCCGCGGAGCAAGCCACCGTACGCGACGCGCAGGGCCGGGGCGTGCGCGAGGTAGAAGGAGAGGCCGTACGAGCCGAGAAGCCACACCGCCACCCCGAGCGTCGACCCAGCCGTGAGCAGGTGGAACGGCCGCCGCTCGGCAGGGAGGAACCGGTAGAGCGTCGCCCACGCGACCATCATCACCGCGCTCGACGCCGGGTAGCGCGCCCAGAGCTGGGGCGCGGTCGCGGAGGGGCTCGCGATGCGCGGGACGCCGACGACGAGGCCCACGGCGACCAGCAGGAGGATGCCGGTGAGCGCCGCGCACGGCAGCGCGACGCGAAGGACCTGCCACGGGGAACGGCGAGCCGTCGCGTGGTAGACGGCGTCGAGCGCGCGCCCCGCCGCGGCGGTGGCGTTCGCGCCGGCGACGAGCCCGACCGTCGCGCCCCAGCCGATGAGCGCGCCGTGCGACATGCCGTCGAGCGCCGCGACGCGCCGGCCGACGATCGCGGTCACGGCGCCCGGGGCGACGTCGCGCCCGATCGCCTGGAGCAGCGCGCCGGCGTCGCGCGCGGACACGAAGAAGGTTGCGAGCGAGGCGAGGAGCAGCGCGAAGGGCGGGAGCGCGAGGACCGCGAAGAAGGCGAGGGCCGCCGAGGCGTCCCACAGGCGGTCGTCGCGGCAGCGCCTCAGCACCTCGCGCACGACGCTCGCCGCCCCGCCGGCGCGGGTGCGCGCGCCCCCTCCCTCGCGTGTCGCCGCCGCCGTGGCCAGGTGCGGGCGCCTCCTCGCGCGCCGCCTCGAAGGTGGCAATGGTGGCGAGGGGCGGCAGCGGAGCGGCGGGGGCGAGGGACGGGCGGTGCCTTCGACTCCGCGGCGCCTGCCGCGCCGTCACGCTCGGCGCGAACGGCGTCTGCAGGATCGCGGTGCGTCATCTGGACGCCGCCTCGCCCGCTGCTAGGATGCCTGGCTGGTGATCGTCCTCGGCATCGACCCCGGCTCGCGCCGCTGCGGCTACGGCGTCGTGGCGCGCGTCGGGACGAAGCTGACGCGGCTCGCCTCCGGGGTCGTCATCGCCGGCGACCGCCCCATGCCGCAGCGGCTGGCGCGCATCCTCGACGAGCTCTCCGCGGTCCTCCTGGCGCACGCGCTCGACGCGGTCGCGGTGGAGACCGCGTACTGCGGGATCTCCCCTCGCTCCGCGCTCGCGCTCGGCCAGGCGCGCGGCGTCGCGCTCGCCGCGGCCGCGCGCGCCGGGCTGCCGGTGTTCGAGTTCGCGCCCGCGGAGGTGAAGCGGGCTTTCACCGGGAACGGCCGGGCCGAGAAGGCGCAGATGGTCCGCACCGCCCGGGCGCTCTTCGGCGTCGACGCGGAGCTGCCCGACGAGGCCGACGCGCTCGCCATCGCGGTCTGCTGCCTCGCCCGCTCGCGCGCGCCGTCAGCCCCGCGCGCTAGGCTGCGCCCCGCCCCGACCGCGCGCCGGCGGCCGGCGGTGCGCCGCTTCGCCGGCGCGTGAAGCGGAGACACGTCCACCCATGATCGCCCGCCTCACTGGGCGCGTCGCCGAGAAGAGCGTCGACCACGCCATCCTCGACGTGAACGGCGTGGGCTACCGCGTCTCGCTGTCCGCGGTCGCGCTCGCGGCGCTGCCGGCAGCGGGCGAGCGCGTCTCGCTCCGCACCTACACGCACGTCCGCGAGGACGCGCTCCAGCTCTTCGGGTTCGCCACGGAGGAGGAGGAGCAGGTCTTCGCCGAGCTCATCGCGGTGAAGAACGTCGGCCCGCGCGCCGCGCAGAACATCCTGTCCGGCATCCAGGCGCGCGACCTCGCGCGGGCGGTCGCCGACGGCGACGTGGCGCGGCTCACGAAGGTGCCGGGCGTCGGCAAGAAGACCGCGGAGCGGCTCTGCCTCGAGCTGAAGGACAAGCTCGCGACGCTGGCGCGCGCCGCCGCACCGTCGAAGAAGCGCGCGGCGGGGCCGCTCGAGCAGCTCGAGCAGGCGCTCCTCGGCCTCGGCTTCAAGCCGCAGCAGGCGGAGGCGGCCATCGCGTCCTTGCGCGAACGCGACGGCGTGGACGACGGGACGCCGCTCGACGACCTCCTGCGCGAGGCGCTGAAGCTCCTGCGCGGGTGATCGTCAGGGTCGGCTGCTAAGGTCCCGGGATGGCTCCGCGCCCCGTCCGCGAGGTGTCCGCCGAGGCGACCGAGGGTGAGGCGCGCCTCGAGCAGTCGCTCCGCCCCGCCACCTTCGACGAGTACGTCGGGCAGGAGAAGCTCGTCTCGAACTTCCGCGTCTACGCCCAGGCCGCCCGCGGCCGCGACGAGGCGCTCGATCACGTGCTCCTCTCCGGCCCGCCAGGGCTCGGAAAGACCTCGCTCGCCCACATCCTCGCGCGCGAGCTGCAGGTGAACCTGCACGTCACGAGCGGTCCCGCGCTCGTGAAGAAGGGCGACCTCGCCGGGCTCCTCACCGCGCTCGCGCCGCGCGACATCCTCTTCATCGACGAGATCCACCGCCTCTCACCGTCGGTGGAGGAGGCGCTCTACCCGGCGATGGAGGACTATCGCTTCGACGTCGTGCTCGGCGCCGGCATCGGCGCGCAGACGATGGAGATGAAGCTCGAGCGCTTCACGCTCGTCGGCGCGACGACGCGCACGGGTCTCCTCGCAAGCCCGCTGCGCGACCGCTTCCCTATCCAGGAGCGGCTCGAGTACTACAGTGCGCCCGAGCTCACCGAGATCGTC
>JBJMQK010000531.1:0-3876 GCA_045802735.1 Anaeromyxobacteraceae bacterium
CCATCATCGCGGTGATGTTGAGCTCCTTCACCTCGTCCGCGCTCGCGCGGGCGCGGCGGCGGGCGCGGCGGAGGTCGCGGTCGCGCCTGGCGCGCGCGAGCGCCTTCGCGGCGGGGTCCTGGCGTGCGGGCGGTGCGGCGGGCGCGGACATGGGCGAGGGCTACCCCGCGAGCGACAGCGAGACGTCGAAGAAGAGCGGCCGGCGCTCGACGGTCCCGTCGGCGCCCTTCACCCGCGCCTCGCGGCAGGCGTCCATCGTCTGGACGAGCGTGTCGTAGGAGACCTCGGCGTCGGCCGAGAAGACGACGTTCGTCTCCTTGGGGTAGCGCTCCTTCACGCGCTGGAGCTGCGCGGTGAGCGCGGCGTAGTCGTAGCCGCCGTCGGGGCGGAGCGGCACCGTCGGCCGGGCCGGATCGACGCTCGCGGCGTCGGCGCCGGCGACACCGGTCGCGCCCGCGACGTGGAAGCCGCGCCTGGAGATCGCGACGGTGAGGAGGAGCCGCGGCTGCGCGTCGGCGGGCGCCTGCGCCGCCGCCTCGCCGCCGCCGCCGATGCGCGGCGCGGAGACGTTCACGACGCCGAGGGAGAGGAGCCCCGTCATGCTGAGCAGCATGAACATGACGAGGTTCGTGACGATGTCGAGGTACGGGACGATGTTCAGCTCGCCCGAGTGCTCCTCGTCGCGGAAGCGGCGGCGCATGGCGGGGCGCGCTACGCGCTGCGCGCCTCCTCGAGCGGGTTCGTCTCGCCCGCGATGCGGCGCGAGAGGAGGTTCTCGAGCTTCACCGCGTTGTACTCCAGCTCGTCGATCATGGCCTTCGACTTCGACGTGAGGAGGAGGTGCGCGACGATGCAGGTCACCGCGATCCCGAGGCCGAAGGCGGTGTTGTTCATCGCCTCGGAGATGCCGCGGGAGAGCATGATCTGCTTCATCTCCGGGCTCGCCGCGCCGAGCGACTTGAACGTGCCGATGAGCCCGGTGATGGTGCCGATGAGGCCGAGCAGCGTCGCGATGTTGGCGAGCGACCAGAGCGAGGCGATGCGCTTGCCGACGAGCGGCGTCACCTCCATGAGCGCCTCCTCGAGCGCCTTCGACACCTCGGCCTCGCCGCGGTTCGCGCGGGCCAGCCCGGCGCGGACGACGCGCGAGAGCGCGGCCTTCGGCGCGGCGCCGCAGAGCTTCAGCGCCCGGTCGACGTTCCCGGTCATGACGAGCTTCTGCACCTGCTCCATGAAGGGCGCGGCGTTGAGGTTCAGCTTCACTGCGAGCGCGAGGGTGCGCTCGACGATGATCGCGACCGCGACCGCCGAGGCGATCAGGTTCACGAACATGAACGGGCCGCCCTCTCTGAAGAACTCGGCCAAGTGCTGGATCATGGGAGCGTTTCCCGTAGCAGCACGCCGCACGGGGTGTCAAGGCGCACCCATCGCCGGAGCCCCTGCCCGGCGCTGTGCGCGGACGTGCCCTACGCGTCGATGACGACGCGCGAGGGCACCTCACCCTCGGCGAGCGGCGCGGCGCCGTCCTGCTGCCGCTTGTAGTCGCACTCCTTGTTCGGGCAGGCGATGAACGGGCCGGTCCGCTTCGAGAACTTCTCGAGGAGGTAGGTCGAGCCGCAGGTCGGGCACGCCTCGTTGCGCGGGCGGTCCCACGACACGAAGTCGCACTTCGGGTAGGACGAGCACCCGTAGAACGTCTTGCCGCGCTTGGAGCGGCGCTCGCTGATGTAGCCGCCACAGCCCTTCGGGCAGGTCACGCCGATGGAGATCGGCTTCGAGTTCTTGCACTCCGGGTACTTGGAGCAGGCGAGGAACCGTCCGAAGCGGCCGCGCTTCACCAGCATCGGCGCGCCGCACTTGTCGCACTTCTCGTCGGTCGGGATCTCCTCTTCCTTCACCGGCTCGATCGACCCGTCCTCGGCGCGCTTGAAGTTCATCGTGTTGCGGCAGTCCGGGTAGCCGGAGCAGGCGAGGAACTCGCCCATGCGGCCCCACTTGATGACCATCGGCTTGCCGCACTTCTCGCACGCGAGCTCGGTCGCGATCTCCTGGCGCTTCACGTCGCGCATGGTGACCTCGGCCTTCTCGAGGTCCTCCTTGAAGCCCGTGTAGAAGTCGGTGAGCACCGCCTGCCACTGCGCGCTCCCGTCCTCGATGTCGTCGAGCTTCTCCTCCATCCCCGCGGTGAACGCGATGTCCATCTCGCGCGGGAACGCGCGCACCAGCTCGTCGGTCACGAGGAGCCCGAGCTCGGTCGGCTTGAAGTTGCGCTCGATCTTCTCGACGTACGTCTTCTCCTGGATGGTCGAGAGGATGGCCGCGTAGGTGGAGGGCCGGCCGATGCCGCGCTCCTCCATCTCCTTGATGAGCGACGACTCGTTGAACCGCGGCGGCGGCTGCGTGAAGTGCTGCTCCGGCACGAGCTTCAGCAGCCGGAGCTCCATGCCGGCCTCGAGCGGCGGCAGGAGGCGCTCCTGGTTCTTCTTCTCCTCGGCCGCGGGCTCGCCGCCGTCGAGGGCGGGCTCGGGCTGCGCGCCGGCCTCGTCCTCCGGACGCTGCGCGCCGTACACCGCGAGGTAGCCGGGGAACTTCAGGATCGAGCCCGTGGCGCGGAACGTGACGCGCGCCGCGTTGATGTCGGCGGTGGTCTGGTCGTAGACCGCGGGCACCATCTGGCAGGCGACGAAGCGGTTCCAGATGAGCTCGTAGAGCCGGAACATGTCGCGCTCGCCCATCGCCTCGAAGTACGACTCGGTCCGCTCCGGGGTCCACTCGAGCGTGGTCGGGCGCACCGCCTCGTGCGCCTCCTGCGCCGACTTCTGCTTCGTCTTGTAGACGTTCGGCTCCTCGGGGAGGTGATCCTTCCCGTACTTCCCGGCGACGTAGTCGCGGACGGCGCCGACCGCCTCGCTCGAGAGTCGCACCGAGTCCGTGCGCATGTAGGTGATGAGGCCGACCGAGCCCTCCTCGCCGAGCTCCACCCCTTCGTAGAGCCGCTGCGCGAGCGTCATCGTCTTCTTCGCGGTGAAGCCGAGGCGGTTCGCCGCCTCCTGCTGCAGCTTCGCCGTGGTGAAGGGCGGCGGCGGGTTGCGGCGGCGCTCCTTCTTCTCGACCGTCGCGACGATCCACTTCGCGCCCTCGAGCCCGCGCACGATGGCGTGCGTCGAGTCGCCGGTCTTGAGGTCGGCCTTCTCGCCGTCCACCTTGGCGACCCGGGCGCGGAACTCCGGCGGCAGCTTCGCCGCGAGGTCGGCCTCGAGCGACCAGTACTCCACCGGCAGGAACGCCTGGATCTCGCGCTCGCGCTCGACGACGAGGCGCACGGCGACCGACTGCACCCGCCCCGCGGAGAGCCCGCGGCGCACCTTCCGCCACAGGATGGGGCTGATCTGATAGCCCACGAGCCGGTCGAGGATGCGGCGCGCCTGCTGCGAGTCGAACTTCCTGCGGTCGAGGTCGATCGGCTCCTCGATCGCCTTCTGGATGGCGTTCTTCGTGATCTCGTTGAAGAGGACGCGGCGCACCTTCACGTCGGACGCGTCGGTGACGCCGAGCTCCTCGGCGATGTGCCAGGCGATCGCCTCGCCCTCGCGGTCCGGGTCGGTCGCGAGGAAGACGTGGTCGGCCTTCTTCGCCGCGCGCTTGATGTCGGAGAGGACCTTGGCCTTCCCCTTGATCACGTCGTACGCGGGGAGGAACCCGTTCGCGATGTCGACGCCCATCTTCGACTTCGGCAGGTCCTTCACGTGGCCCACCGACGCCTGCACGTCGTAGCCCTTGCCGAGGTACTTCTTGATCGTCTTCGCCTTCGCGGGCGACTCGACCACGACGAGGCTCGAGCCTCCGGCCGCCACCTTCTTCGGCGCGGCGCGAGCG
>JBJMQK010000131.1:0-2781 GCA_045802735.1 Anaeromyxobacteraceae bacterium
GAGCTGCTGGCCCGGCTCGCCGCCGGTGCGGACGCGGAGTCCGTCGTCGCGGTCGTGGCGGAAGCGCTCGCGGTCGACGACGAGCTCGCGCGGCGCGCCGAGTCGGCCGTCGCGGTGGCGTGCGTGCGCGAGCGGCTCCTCGCCGGCGTCGCCGCGGCCGAGGCGGCCGGGCGCGGCGAGGCGGCGGGCGCCCTGCGCGACCTCTACGCCGCGCCGGGGGTGCTCGCCTCGGCCATGGCGGACGACGGCGCGCGCCTCGACCTCGCGCGCCGCGTCGCCGACGCGGGCCGCGCCGCGGCGGGCGCCGCGCCGGAGCTCGAGGGGGCCGCGCGGGCGCTGCAGGCCTTCAGCGCCCGCGAGCCCGGCGCCGCCTTCGGGCTCGCGCGCGAGGCGGCGCGGACGGCCTATGCCCGCGCCGCGGGTGCGCTCCTCTGCGACGTCGCGCTCGACCGGCTCGTCGCCCCCGCGCGCGCGGCGATCCTCGCGCGGACGGGGGCGGAGGCGGAGGGCGGCGCCGAGGCGGAGTGGGAGGCGGGGCGCCTCTACCGGATCAGCGCGCGCCCGGGGCCCATCCTCAGCGTCGCGCACCAGCGGCCGCTCGCGCACCTCTTCGCCGACGTGAAGGACTTCACGCGGCGCACCGGGCTCCTCGGGCCGGCGCCGATGGCGGAGTTCCTGCGGAGCGAGTTCTACGCCCCCATCCTCGAGGCGGCGAAGAGCCACTTCGCCGGGATGTCCCACCTCCAGGACCGGGGCGGCGTCGCCGTGAACAACCTCCTCGGCGACGCCATCAGCTTCTCCGGCGACGTGGAGGCGCTCGTCGCGCTCGCCGCCGACATCGGGGGCCTGCTGCGCGCCTACGAGGCGCGGCTCGCGCGCGAGGTGTCGGGCGAGGCCGTGGCGCGCCTGCTGCGCGACGTCGAGGCGCGCTACGAGCGCGAGATCGCCGACCCCGAGGAGCGCGAGCGCGCGCTCGCCCGCGCCCGGGGCGAGGGGCTCGAGGCGGGCGTCTTCATCTCCCACGGCGCCGCGCCGGTGACGGTGCTCATCGACGACGATGTCTTCGGGCACAACCGCGTCGCGATCGCCGAGAAGATCAACGAGTCGGCGCGCGGCACCTCGCGCGCGGCCGGCGCCCGCGCCCGCGCCGACGCGGTGCTCGCCGCCGAGCGGGTCCTGCGCGGGAACCCGCGGCTCGAGCACGCCTGGAGCGTCTTCGTGGGCCGTCCCCTCACGATCGAGCTCGCGCCGGAGGTGGAGCGCGCCGCGGTCGAGGCGGCGCGCAGCGGCGATCTCGCGGCGGCGCTGCGCGCGGTGGCGGCGCCGGTGCGCGCGGCGCTCGAGCGCGCCGCGGCCGAGGAGCCCGGCGCGGCCGGGGAGATCTACAACAGCGGTGCGGCGGTGTCGGAGGAGGCGCTCGAGGGATTCCTCTTCGCCGTCGGCGCCTCGCGCACGCTGCGCCGGTTCGAGCTCGAGCCGGCGCGCATCCCCGACGCGCTGCGCGCGCGCTGGTTCTACGGCGAGGATCCGCTCGAGCTGGTCGCGACGTTCCACGCCGACGGTCGTCCGGGGGAGCTCTTCCGCCGCGTGGGCGAGGCGTCGTTCAAGGGCCTCGCGCCGGTGATGGTGTGGGAGCTCGCGACGGGCGCGCCGGGAGCGGCGGCGCTGGCGGAGCACTTCGCGGAGGAGTGGAGGGGAGGGAAGGGGTAGGGTCCCGTTCACCCTGAGCGTAGCCCCGCGAAGCGGGGCGGAGTCGAAGGGCGAACGGAAGACGGAACGAAGAAGCCCTCCGCGGAGGGAGGGCTTCTGGTGCGACGGGGGTTGTCGGCGACCGCTACTTCTTTGCCACCTTCGCCTGCGCGAGCTGCCGCTCCACCGCGGCCCGCAGCGCGGGACCGCCGCCGACCACCGTCTCTCCGTTCACGATGAACGTGGGCGTGCCGTTCACCCCGACCGCCTGCGCCTGCGCCGAGTCCTCCTCGACGCGCGCCTTCGCCTTCTCGCTCGCCATCGCGGCCTTGAACTTCGCGAGGTCGAGCCCCAGCTCGTTCGCGTACGTCTCGTACGGCGCCTGGGCGAGCGCAGCCTGGTTCGCGAAGAGCTTGCCGTGCATCTCCCAGAACTTGCCCTGCTCGCGCGCCGCCTCCGACGCCAGCGCGGCGGGCATGGCGTAGGGGTGGATCGAGGTGAGCGGGAAGTTCTTCCACACGACGCGGACGTCGCGCGGATACGCGTTCTCGACCTCGGTCACCGACGGCTCGGCGCGCGCGCAGAACGGGCACTGGAAGTCGGAGAAGACGACGAGCGTCACCGGCGCGCTCGCCGGGCCCTTGGCGGGATCGTCCTTGCGGAGCTTCACCTCGACCTTCGCCGCCGCCGCAGGCGCCGCGGCGGCCGCGCCGACGCCCGGCGTCGGGCGGAACGTCTTGAGGTTCTCGGCGCACAGCGCGTCGTAGAGCGCCGCGCCCTTCGTCCCCTTGGCGGCGAGCGCGTCGGCCTTCTTCAGCTCCTCGTCGAGGATGGGCTTGATGCTCTCGAACGGATAGGCGCCGGGGATGAAGCGGCAGTTCACGTAGAGTCCGGGGGTGCCGGACACGCCCACCTGCGCGGCGAGCGCCATGTCCTCGTCGATGCGCTTCGCGCCCGAGTGCGCCTCGAGCGACCTCTTGAAGCGCTCCACGTCGAGGCCCAGCTCCTTCGCGGCGTCCTCGTACAGCGTCGGCGAGAGGCGCGCCTGGCTCCCGAAGAGCTTGTCGTGCATCTCCCAGAACTTGCCCTGCT
>JBJMQK010000569.1:0-6222 GCA_045802735.1 Anaeromyxobacteraceae bacterium
CGCGCGCCGCGCGCTGAGCGTCAGCCGACCGCCTGCGCCACCGCGTCGGTCAGCTCGCGCGTCGAGGCCTTGCCGCCGAGGTCGCGCGTGCGCAGGCGCGGGTCGGAGAGCACGGCGTCGATCGCGCGGTCGACGGACTGCGCCGCCTCCGCGTGGCCGAGGTGGTCGAGCATCATCGCCGCCGAGGCGATCTGCGCCACGGGGTTCGCGACGCCCTTGCCGGCGATGTCCGGCGCCGAGCCGTGCACCGCCTCGAACATGGAAGGCGCCGTGCGCTCCGGGTTCACGTTCCCGGAGGGCGCGACGCCGATGCTCCCGGCGACGGCGGCGCCCAGGTCTGAGAGGATGTCGCCGAAGAGGTTCGAGCCGACGACCACGTCGAACCAGTCCGGGTGCTGCACGAAGTGCGCGGCGAGGATGTCGATGTGGAACTGCGCGGTGCGGACCTTCGGGTGGCGCGCCGCGGCCGCGGCGAAGCGCTCGTCCCAGTACGGCATGGAGTGGAAGATGCCGTTCGACTTCGTCGCCGACGTCACGTGGCCGCGCCGCCTCTCGGCGAGCGCGAAGGCGTACTCGAGGATGCGGTCGACGCCGCGGCGGGTGAAGACGCTCTCCTGGATGACCACCTCGTCGTCCGTCCCCTCGTAGATTCGTCCGCCCATGCGCGAGTACTCGCCCTCGTTGTTCTCGCGCACGATGACGAGGTCGATGTCCTTCGCGCTGCGGTTCGCGAGCGGCGTCGTGACGCCGGGGAGGAGCCTCACCGGGCGCACGCAGGCGTACTGGCGCAGCCCGCGGCGTAGCGGGATGAGGAGCCCCCACAGCGAGACGTGATCGGGGACGCCCGGCCAGCCCACCGCGCCGAGCAGGATGGCGTCGGCGGAGCGGACCTGCTCGACCCCGTCCGCTGGCATCATCTCGCCGGTCTTCGCGTAGCGCTCGCAGCTCCAGTCGTACTCACGGAACGTGAAGTCCACGCCGTACCTGCGGCCCACCGACTCGAGCACCGACACCGCCGCCGGGACCACCTCGCGGCCGATGCCGTCGCCGGGGATGAGCGCGATCGTGTGTGGTGCCATGGCGAGGCCCTCCGCCCTGGGTCATGCCGGGACGGGGGCGGGCGCGCCATCGTCACGTGGAGTTCACCCGCGCATCACCGTTGGTTCACCGCGCCTCCCCGTCCTCGCCACGTCCGATCGCCACGATGGCAGCGTCCCGGCCGGTTCCGGGACGCGTCACCACGCGGAGGCGACCATGGCGATCCTCTCGACTCTCCTCTTCGGGCTCGCCGCGGCCGGCCTCCTCATCCTCTTCGCGGGAGCGGTGCTCCTCGCGCGTCACGCGGGCGAGAAGGACCCCGCCCCGACCCGCTACCCCGGCATCTCGGTGCTGAAGCCGCTCTGCGGCGCGGACGACGACCTCGAGGCGAACCTCGCGTCGTTCGCGGCGCTCGGCTGGCCCGAGTACGAGGTGCTCCTCGGCATCCCCGACCCCGCCGACGCGGCGCTGCCCGTCGCGCGCACGGCGGCCGCCCGCTGGCCGGGGCGCTTCCGCATCGTCTTCCAGCGCGGCGCGCCGGGCTTGAACCCCAAGGTGAACCAGCTCGTGACGCTCGCCCGCGCCGCGCGCCACGATGTGTTCGTCGTCTCCGACTCGAACGTGCGCGTCCCGCACGACTACCTCGCCGGGATCGCCGCGCACCTCGAGGATCCGGGCGTGGGGCTCGTCACGCACCTCGTCACCGGGAGCGGCGAGCGCTCCCTGGGGGCGCTCCTCGACGCGCTGCACCTCGCCGGCGGCGTCGCCCCGGGGGTCGCGGCGGCGAAGCGGCTCCTCGGCCACGACATCGTGGTCGGCAAGTCGATGGCCTTCCGCCGCGCCGATCTCGAGCGCCTGGGCGGCTTCGCCGCCGCGAAGGACGTCCTCGCCGAGGACTACGTGCTCGGGCGGTGGGTGTCGCAGCGGCTCGGGAAGCGGGTGGCGCTCGCGCACGCACCCATCGTCAACACGATGCAGCAGCGGCCGGTGGGCGAGTTCGTCGCGCGCTACCGCCGCTGGGCGGTGCTGCAGCGGCGCATCGGCGGCGCGCCGCTCCACGCCGCCCAGCTCGTGCTCAACCCCGTGGCGCTCGCGGCGGGCGCCGCGGCGCTCCAGCCGGGGCGCGGCGCGTTCGCGCTCCTCGGCGCGATTTGCGGCGCGCGCGCCGCCCTCGACGGCGCCTGCGCGCGCCGGCTGCGCCTCGGCGGGTTCACCTGGCGCCAGCTCCTCGCCGTCCCGCTGAAGGACCTGCTCTTCGCGAGCGCCTGGGCGCACGGCCTCGTCTCGCAGGACGTGGTGTGGCGCGGGAAGCGGCTGCGCGTCCTCGAGGGCACGCGCCTGGCCCGGGCCGAGCTCGCCGACGACGGCGCTCCGGCGGTCACCGCGGAGGCCGCGTGATCCGCCTCGCGCCGGGCGGCGAGGGCGCGCCGCGCGGAGCGGCCGACGCGCCGCCGCTCGTCGTGTCGGTGGCGATGGGGTACGGGCACCTCCGGGCCGCGCACGCCGTCGCGCGCGCGCTCGGCGCCGAGGTGCTGCACGCCGACGCGCCACCGCTCGCCTCGGACGAGGAGGCGCGGCTCTGGAAGCACACGCGCCTCGCCTACGAGGCGACGTCGCGGCTCTCGCAGCTCCCGTGGGTCGGCGGCCCGCTGCGCAGCGCGCTCGAGGCGCTCACCGACATCCCGCGCCTCCACCCGTTGCGCGACCTCTCCGGCCGCACCGCCGCGGTGCGCGCGGTGGAGCGGCTCCTCCACCGCGGCGTGGGCCGCGGCCTCGTGGACGCGCTCCACGCGAGCGGCGCGCCCCTCGTGACGACCTTCTACGTGCCGGCCATCGCCGCCGACCGCGCCGGCTGCCGCCGCGTGCACTGCGTCGTGACCGACGCCGACGTGAACCGCGTGTGGGCGACCGCCGAGCCGGCGAAGGGGCGGATCCGCTACCTCGCCCCCAGCCGCCGGGTCGCGCGCCGCCTCGTCGCGTACGGCGTGCCGCCGGAGCGCATCACCTTCACGGGGTTCCCGCTCCCCGACGAGCTCGTGGGCGGCGCGTCGCTCGAGACGCTGTCGCGGAACCTCGCCGCGCGCCTCGTGCGCCTCGATCCGGAGCGCGAGTTCCGCCGCGCCTACCGCGACGAGCTGGCGCGGTTCCTCGGCCCGCTCCCCGGGGAGCTGCAGGGGTCGCCGCCGCTCGTGGTCTTCGCGGTGGGGGGCGCCGGCGCGCAGGCGGAGCTGGCGCGTGTCTTCCTCCCGCGGCTGCGCTCGGCCGTGCTCGGCGGCCGGATGCGGCTCGCGCTCGTCGCCGGGACGCGCCGCGAGGTGGCGGACGGCTTCCGCCGCGAGCTCGACCGCGCCCGCTTCGGCGCCGCCGCGGCGAACGCGGTGGAGGTGCTCGAGGCGAGCACGTTCGCGGAGTACTACGACCGCTTCAACGCGCTCCTGGCGCGCGCCGACGTGCTGTGGACGAAGCCGTCGGAGCTGACGTTCTACGCCGCGCTGGGGCTGCCGCTCGTCTTCGCGTGGCCCGTCGGGACGCACGAGCGCTACAACCGGCGCTTCGCGGTCGAGGCCGGCGCCGGCCTGCGCCAGGGCGATCCGCGCTACGCGGCCGACTGGCTCGCGGAGTGGCTCGCCGACGGGACGCTCGCGGGCGCGGCCTGGTCCGGCTTCATGCGGCTGCCGAAGCACGGGCTGTACCGGATCGTGGAGGCGGTGACGGGGTAGGAAGGGGTCCTTCGACTCCGCGCCGCCGCCGGCGGCGCTACGCTCAGGACGAACGGGAGAGGGGTCACCTCCGCCCCGGCCGCCGGTCCACGACCGAGAACGGCCGCTCGCCCTTGAACACCCTGAAGAGCAGATAGAGGCTCGGGAACAGCGTCAACGCGCCGAGCCCCAGCGCCGCGAGCAAGGCCGTCTGCGTCGCGCGCGGGGCGCTCGCCGACGCGAGCGTCACGTCGGGCACGACGAGGTAGGGGAACTGCGAGGCGCCCCAGCCGAGCACGATGAGCGTCACCTGGGCCGCCGCCGCGAGGCGCGCGAGGCGCACCCGCCGCGCGAGCAGCGCGC
Source organism: Anaeromyxobacteraceae bacterium (assembly GCA_045802735.1). Classification (GTDB taxonomy): domain Bacteria; phylum Myxococcota; class Myxococcia; order Myxococcales; family Anaeromyxobacteraceae; genus Anaeromyxobacter_A. The sequence goes on from JBJMQK010000569.1 coordinate 4,101, forward strand.
CGAAGGCGGTGAGCGCGGCGGCCGCCGTCGCGAGGTGGAGCGCGATGGACCAGCCGCCGCGCGCGGTGAGGCCGGCGAAGACGACGGGCGCGGCGCTCGCCGACAGCGCGAGCGACGCCGCGGCCGTGGCGAAGGTCGCGATGCCCGCGCCGATCGCGCGGCGGCGAAAGTCGTCGCGCAGGGGCCCCTCCGCCTCGACGGCGAGGTAGGTCGCCGCGAGGAACGCGAACAGCGCGCAGGCGAAGAGCCCGGTCGCCGCGGTGAACGGCGAGAAGGCGGCGAGCTGGGAAGAGAGCGGCGCGCCGTCCGCTCCCACGCGCAGCCGCCCCGAGGCGAGCGCGCCGACGATCGCGCCGAGCAGGAGCGGCGCGAGGACGCTCGACCCCGAGAAGACGAGCCCCCAGCGCGCCTGGACCTTGTCGCCGTGGTCGTCGTAGGTGCGGAACGTGAACGCGGCGCCGCGCAGCACGATCCCGACGAGCAAGAGGACGAGCGGCGTGAAGAGCGTGGTCGAGACCGCGGCGAACGCCGGCGGGAACCCGGTGAAGAGCACGACCACGACGAGGATGAGCCAGACGTGGTTCGCCTCCCAGATCGGCCCGATCGCGTGCTCGACGAGGTTTCGCTGCGCGTCGCGGCGCGGCCCCGAGGCGAGGAGGTCCCAGATGCCGCCGCCGAAGTCCGCGCCGGCGAGGAGCGCGTAGGCGACGAGCGCCGCGAGGATGACGGCGCCGAGCAGGAGCGCCGGCGTCACGGCGCCGCCCCCGCGAGCGCGGACTCCTCGCCGGCGTGCGCGATCTGCCGCCACAGCAGGAGGCCGACCATCACGGCCAGGAAGACGTACAGCAGCATGAACCCGGCGAACGGCACGGCGAGGTTCCGGACCGGCGTCACCGCGTCGGCGGTGCGCATCACGTCGCGGATCGTGAACGGCTGGCGCCCCCACTCCGTCACGAGCCAGCCCGCCTCGAGCGCCACGAACCCGAGCGGCCCCGCCGCGGCGACGGCGGTGAGGAAGCGACGGCCGGTGGGGACGCCGCGCGCGCGCCAGGCGAGCGCGGCCGCGACGACGGACACGAGCGCGAGGAGCGTCCCGGCGCCCACCATCGCGTCGAAGGCGAGGTGGACGCGGCCGACGGCGGGCCAGGTGTCGCGCGGGAACGCCTCGAGCCCCTTCACCTCCGCGCCCGGATCGTGGAACGCGAGGAGCGACAGGCCGTAGGGGATCTCGAGCGCGAAGCGCGTCGTGCGGGCGTCCGCGTCGACGAGACCGCCCACGACGAGCGGCGCGCCGCGGGAGGTCTCGAAGTGCGCCTCCATCGCGGCGAGCTTCACCGGCTGGGTCTCCGCCACCTGCCGCGCCGAGAGGTCGCCCGAGAGCGGCTGCAGCAGCGCGGCGAACCCGCCGACGCCGAGCGCGATCCCGAGCGCGCCGCGGTGGAACGCGCTCGCCGGGTCGCGGCGCAGGAGGAGCGCGTGGATCCCGGCGACGGCGAACCCGGTCGCGACGTAGGAGGACAGGAGGACGTGGATCACCTCGTGCGACCAGCCCGGCGGGAACATGGCGGTGAGCGGCGCCACGTCCTCGGCGCGGCCGGCGACGAGGCGGAAGCCGGCGGGGTGGTTCATCCAGGCGTTCGCGAGCGTGACGAAGAAGGCGGAGATCGCCCCGCTCGCCGCGACCGCGGCCCCGGCGGCGAGGTGCAGCCGCGGGCCGACGCGATCCCAGCCGTAGAGGTAGATGCCGAGGAAGATCGCCTCGGCGAAGAAGGCGAAGCCCTCGAGCGAGAAGGGCATGCCGATGATCGGCCCGGCGAACGCCATGAAGCGTGGCCAGAGCAGGCCCAGCTCGAAGGAGATGACGGTGCCCGAGACCGCGCCCACCGCGAAGAGGATGGCCGCTCCCTTGGCCCAGCGGCGGGCGAGCTCGAGGTGCACCTCCTCGCCCGTGCGTCGCCAGCGCCACTCGGCGAGCACCATGAAGAGCGGCATGGCGACGCCCACCGCCGCGAAGACGATGTGGAAGGCGAGCGACATCCCGAACAGCCAGCGCGCCGCGAGCAGATCGGTCACGAGGGCGAGGTAACTGCGCGAGCGCGCCTTCGCCCTCGACTCCGCTGCG
>JBJMQK010000632.1:0-5344 GCA_045802735.1 Anaeromyxobacteraceae bacterium
TTCGCCGCGGCGGCGCGCGCCGCCCGGCGCGATCCCCGGACGGCGGCGACGTTCGCGCACTGGAACAACCCGTGGCGCTTCCTCGACACCGCGGAGGAGTACGCGGCGCTCTTCCGCGCGGCGGGGTTCGACGTCGAGCACGCGCGCATGGACACGCTCCGCTCCGAGAACGGCCTCGACGAGGCGATGGCCATCTTCGAGTCGGGCGCAGCGGCGGGCTACCTCGACGCGGCGCACTACGACGTCCCGCTGCCGGGGGGCTACCTCGAGGCGTTCCGCACGATCGTCCGCGAGACCCTCGCGCAGCGCGCAGGCGGCGCCGGAAAGGTCCCGCTCGCGTTCCGCAGGGTGTTCGTCGTCGCGACGAGGCCCGCGTAGCGCCCTTCGACTCCGCGCTTCGCGCTACGCTCTGGGCGAACGGACGGTGAGCTCGGCCGCGAGCGTCTCCGCGGCCTTCGCGCCCAGCTCGCCGAGCGGCACGAGCACCACGTCCTTCGTCCCGCGCCGCTTCCACTCCACCTTGCCCTCGGCGAGGCCCTTCTTGCCGACCGCGATGCGGATGGGGATGCCGAGGAGGTCGGCGTCCTTGAACTTCACGCCGGCGCGCTCGTCGCGGTCGTCGTACAGGACGTCGAGGCCGGCCTTCGCGAGCGCGGCGCAGACCTCGCCCGCCGCCTTCGCGAGCTCGGGCTCCTTGCCCATCGTCAGCACCGTCGCGCGGTAGGGCGCGATCGACATCGGCCAGAGGATGCCGTCCTGGTCGTGGTGCAGCTCGATCGCGGCGGCCATGATGCGCTCGACGCCGATGCCGTAGCTCCCCATGACGATCGGCGTCTCCGAGCCGTCGGCCTTGAGCACGTTCGCCTTCATCGACACCGAGTACTTCGTGCCGAGCTTGAAGATGTGGCCGATCTCGAGCGCCTTGAACACGTCGAGGGTGCCGTCGCAGCGCGGGCAGCCCTCGCCGGCGCGCACGGTGCGCAGCTCGGCGATCTTGCCGTGCGCGAGGAGGTCGCGCGCCACGTCGACGCCGCGCAGGTGGAACCCGTCCTCGTTCGCCCCGGTCACCATGCTCTTCCGCTCGGCGAGCGAGGGGTCGACGAACACCTTGGCCTTCGTGAACCGCACCGCGCCGAGCGAGCCGGCCCGCGCGCCCATGAGCGGCGGGATCTCCTCGGGGTGCGCCGCACGCAGCACCGCGGCGCCGGTCGCGGTCTGGAGCTTCGCCTCGTTCAGCTCCTGGTCGCCGCGCACGACGGCCAGGACGAGCTCCTCGTCGGCCATGTAGATGAGCGTCTTGAGCTGGCGCCGCCCCGGCACGGAGTACGGCGGCGCCGCGAGCGCGTCGATCGTCACGACGCCCGGCGTCGCGAACTTCTCCGGCGTGGCCGGGCCGGGCTCGTCCGCCTCCTGCGCGATGCGCGAGGTGGCCGTCTCGGTGTTCGCGGCGTAGCGGCACTCGAGGCAGGCGGCGACGAGGTCCTCGCCGGCGTCGGTCCGCACCATGAACTCCTGCGAGGCGGAGCCGCCCATGGCGCCCGAGTGCGCCTGCACCGCGACGAAGTCGAGGCCACAGCGCGTGAAGATCTTCTCGTACGCCTGGCGCTCGTCCTCGTAGCTCTTGTCGAGCCCGGCCGCGTCCACGTCGAAGGAGTAGGCGTCCTTCATCGTGAACTGGCGCACGCGGAGGAGCCCCGACTTCGGCCGCGGCTCGTCGCGGAACTTCGTCTGGATCTGGTACCAGATCTGCGGCAGCTGGCGGTACGAGCGCAGCTCGTCGCGGGCGATGGCGGTGAAGATCTCCTCGTGCGTCATGCCGAGGCCGTAGTCGCCGCCCTTGCGGTCCTTCAGGCGGAACATGTTGTCGCCCATGACGTCCCAGCGGCCCGACTCCTTCCAGATCTCCGCCGGGTTCAGCGCCGGGAGGTAGAACTCCTGCCCGCCGATGGCGTCCATCTCCTCGCGGACGATCGCCTCGATCTTCGTGAGCGTGCGCTTCGCGAGGGGGAGGTAGTCGTAGATCCCGGCGCCGAGCTGCCGGATGAAGCCGGCGCGCACGAGCAGCCTGTGCGAGGCCACCTGCGCGTCCGCGGGCGCCTCCTTGAGCGTCGGGATGAAGAGCTGGCTGAAGCGGGCGACGGTCATGGCGGGTGTTTATACACCACGCCGCCGCGGCGAGCCGGAGCAACGGAGCCCCTCCGGCGCCCGACTTTCCGCCTCCGCAGGCGCGGGTTAGAACGAGGCGTGCCGCTCCTCCACGCCGCCTTCGCGCTCGCGCTCCTCGCCGCCCCCGGCGCCCAGGCCGCGGACGAGGTCGCCCGCGGCGCCGCGGTGGCGCGCCGCTTCTGCTACGCCTGCCACGACGCCGAGCTCGGGCCACGCGCGACGAACCCGCTCGCATCGAAGCTGCGCCCTGAGCTCTGGGGCACGCCCGAGCAGGCGTACGCGAACATCGGGCGGCTGTCGAAGCTCAATCCCTCGATGACCCTGGCGTTCGACGGCCCGGAGGTCGACCGCCGCGCGCTCGCCGCGTACGTCGCGGCGCTCGCGCGCGAGAACCGCCCGGCGGCGTGGCGGACCGCGCTCGGCCTCGCGGCGCTCGCAGCGGTGGTCGGCGGCGCGGCGGCGTGGGCGCGCCGGCGCTTCGGGGGCCTCCCCGCGCCGTGACCGTCAGTCGACGGGCAGGCTCTTCCCGTCGAACGGCTTCACGGTCAGTGCCCCGACGTCCACGCCCTCGAGGCAGCGGACGTTCACCGCCACCATCGGCGTCCCGTCCGGCTTGGCGCCGCGCGCGAACGAGCGGATCCCGCAGGTCGGGCAGAAGACGTGATGGATCCGCTTCTTCCCGAACTGGTAGTCGCGGAGCGCTTCGCCGCCGCTCAAGAGCTCGAACTGGGACGCGGGGACGAAGGTCAGGACGGACCCGGTCTTGGAGCAGATCGAGCAGTTGCACGCCATCGCGGCCTGGAGGGGCTCGGTCGTCACCCGGTAGCGCACCGCGCCGCAGTGGCACCCGCCGCTGTAGGTCCTGGTCTCGGCCATCGTCGTCCTCCTCGCGAGGAGACGGATGTAGCGGCGGGCCGCCCCACCTGCCAGCGGCGGTCCGGGCCGTCAGCGCTGCGCGAACGCGTCCAGCGTCGCCGGCGCGACCGGGGCCGCGATGTTCGGGTCCGACCGCTCGACGGCGAGCCGCGCCTGGAACGACAGCGCGAGCAAGGAGAGCGCGGCGGCGAGGACCATCAGCGAGCTGACGAGCGAGGCGACCCTGCGAGACGTGGTGGTCATTGTCTTCCCCCTGTGCGTGACGGGCACGACTCGTACGCACGGTAGAGATGCACCGGATCGCCGCGCGCGGGAAGCGCCGCAACCCGGTGTCGCGCGCCGCCGTGACGGAACCGGCGCGGCAACGCTCCACCTGGAGAGCGGGCGAACCATCCGTACGGGTCAGGCTCGAAGGCGCTCCCCGACCCGACACCGGCACACACGCGAAGAGCCCGGGCCGCGCCGGCCCCGGGCTCTCGCAGTCGAACGAGGTGCAGGCGAGACAGGAAGCGCTCCGGCTACGCCTTCTTCGCCTCGCGCTCGGCGCTGATGCGCTTCGCCTCCTCGACGAGCGCGTCCTCGAGCTCCTCCGCCTTCATCCGCTTCACGATCTTGCCGGCCTTGAACAGGAGGCCCACACCGTTGTGCCCGTAGGCGACGCCGACGTCGGCAGCCGACGCCTCGCCCGGCCCGTTCACCTCGCAGCCCATCACCGCGACGTTCACGTCGGCCTTCAGGAGCGAGAGGCGCTGCTCGACGCGCTCGGCGATGGGGATCATCCCGACCGAGCAGCGGCCGCAGGTGGGACACGCCGTGAGCGTCGCCCCGCCGAACTTGAGGCCGAGCGACTTGAGGAGGACGCGCGCGACCTTCACCTCCTCGAGCGGATCGGCGGCGAGCGACACGCGGATCGTGTCCCCGATGCCGTCGGCGAGGATGATGCCCATCCCCGCGGCGCTCTTCACCGCGCCGGAGAGGAGCGTCCCGGCCTCGGTGATGCCCAGGTGCAGCGGGTAGTCGAACTGCGCCGCGAAGAGCCGGTTCGCCCGCACGGTCATCGCGACGTCGTGCGCCTTCAGGGACACCTTGATCTCGCGGTAGTCCTCCTCCTCGAGGATCGCGATGTGGCGCGCGGCGCTCTCGACCATGCCTTCCGCGGTGGGCCAGCCGTGCTTCGCGACGATGTCGTCCTCGAGCGAGCCGGCGTTCACGCCGATGCGGATCGGCACCTTTCGCTCGCGCGCGGCCTTCACCACCTCGCGCACACGATCCTTCGAGCCGATGTTCCCCGGGTTGAGGCGCACGCACGCGATGCCGGCGTCGAGCGCCGCGAGCGCGAGCCGGTAGTCGAAGTGGATGTCCGAGACGAGCGGGATGGGCGAGCCGCGGACGATCTCCGGGAGCGCCGCGGCCGCGTCCTTGTCGGGGACCGCGAGGCGCACCACGTCGGCGCCGGCCTCGGCGAGCGCGCGGATCTGCGCGAGCGTCGCCTGCACGTCGGTCGTGTCGGTGGTCGTCATCGACTGGACCGCGATGGGGGCCCCGCCGCCGATCGGGACGTTGCCGACGCGGATCTGCCGCGTGCGGCGCCGCTCGGCGATGGCGGAGATGCCCTGGTGGTCGTACGCGCCCATGCTGTGTGCTCCCTCGAAAGACGAAAGGCCCGTCGCAGCGGCGACGGGCCCTCCAGATAACCACGACTCCCCGTGGCTGCTCGATCCCGGGCGTTACTTCTTCGCGACCGTCGCGAGCTCCTGATCGATGAGCGTCTTGAACTCATCGAACGGCTGCGCGCCGGAGAGCATGACGCCGTTCACGAAGAACGCCGGCGTGCCGGACACGCCCACCTTCGCGCCCGCCTCCTTGTTCGCCTCGACCTTCTTCGCCATCTCGCCGGAGTCGAGGCACTTGTCGAACTTCGGCTGGTCGAGCTTCAGCTCCTTCGCGTAGCCCTTCAGCGCGGCCGGCTCGAGCGCCTTCTGGTTCGCGAACAGCACCTTGTGCATCTCCCAGTACTTGTCCTGCGCGCCGGCGCAGTGCGCCGCCTCGGCGGCCTTCTGGGCGTTCGGGTGGAAGGGCAGCGGGTAGTCGCGGAAGACGAGCTTCACCTTGCCGTCGTAGGTCTTCATGACCTTGTCGACCGTCTCCTCGGCCTTCGAGCAGAAGGGGCACTGGAAGTCGGAGAACTCGACGATCGTCACCGGCGCCGCGTTCGCGCCCTTCGACGGCCCCTCGGCGGCGACCTGCACGCGCGGCGCCTTGAGGAACGTCTCGACCTTCGCGTCGGCCTTGAGCTTGTCGA
>JBJMQK010000694.1:0-7381 GCA_045802735.1 Anaeromyxobacteraceae bacterium
ACCCGGCGCGCAGGCCCCACGGCCGATGCCCATCCCGCCGCAGCGCCCCGGCGCGCAGCCGGGCGCCGCCGCCGCGCCGCCCCCGGCGAGCCCCTCGCGCCCGAGCGTGCAGGTGACGCCGGTCCCGGCGGACGAGCCCGGCAACGCCGGCGGTCCGGCGCGCAGCGACGGGCAGTGCCGCCCGCTCGAGGGCCGCTTCCTGCTCGCCTTCAACAAGGCGGACATCGTCGACGTGCTCGAGCAGGCGAGCCGCTGGACGTGCCGGAACTTCGCCTACACGGAGGACATCGCGCGCGGGAAGATCACGCTCCTCTCGAAGACCGCGGTGACGGCCGAGGAGGCGTACGCCGCGTTCCTCGCGGCGCTGACGGCGAACAACATCGCCGTGTATCCGACCGGCAAGTACTACAAGCTCGTCCGCATCGCCGACGCGAAGAAGACGCCCATCCCCACGCTCCTCGAGGACGGCGCCGAGGCGCCCGCATTGGAGCAGCCGGTGACGAAGCTGTTCCGGCTCCGCTACGCCGACCCCGATCAGCTCCGCGGCGTCATGGGCAACTTCACCTCGCCGCAGGGCGCGGACCTCCAGTCGATCCCGCCCGACATCCTCATCATCACCGACATCGGCCTCAACGTGCGGCGCATCGAGCGGCTCCTCGAGGCGATCGACAGGCCCGGCTCGGGCGAGCTCATCCGCTTCATCCAGGTGCGGTACGCCGCGGCGCGGGACCTCGCGGAGAAGGTGAACCAGATCTTCCAGGCCGGCCCGGCGCCCGCGAAGGGAGGCCGGCGGCCGGTCATCGGCGGCGTCGCCGCGGCGCCGGGCCAGCCCGCGCCCGCGCCCGCCCCCGCGCCTGCGGGCGGCGGAAGCGACGACATGTCGATCTCGAAGGTCATGGCGGACGAGCGCACGAACAAGCTCGTCGTCATCGCCGACGAGAAGAGCTTCCAGCGCATCAAGGACCTCGTGGAGCAGCTCGACCTGCCGACCGCGGGCGAGGGGCAGATCCACGTGCTCTTCATGAAGAACGCCGCCGCCGAGGACCTGGCGCAGTCGCTCCAGGCGCTGGCGCAGGGCCAGTCGTCGGCGAAGCGCACCGGCCCGGGCGGCGCGCCCGGCGGCGCTCCGCAGCAGTTCCAGCCGGTGAGCGCCCCCGGCGCGCCGGGCGGCGCCGCCGGCGGCCCGGCGGTCGCGGCCCTCTTCTCGGGCGAGGTGAAGATCACGGCGGACAAGGTGGCGAACGCGCTCCTCGTCCTCGCCTCGGGCACCGACTTCGCGACCATCCAGCGCCTCGTCGACAAGCTCGACCGCCCGCGCCGGCAGGTCTTCGTCGAGGCCGTCATCATGGAGGTGAACCTGAGCGACGAGACGCAGTTCGGCGTCTCGATGCACACCGCCATCCCGTACAAGACGAAGGACGGCACCGGCATCATCCCGCTCGCCTCGGAGACCGGGCGCATCTCCTCGTTCAGCCTCGGCTCCTTCGTCCAGCTGGGCGGCTTCCTCACCGGCCTCGTCGGCCCGGTCTCGGCCGACCTGAAGGACGTGCTGCCCGGCGTCCCGAGCCTCTCGGTGCTGCTGCAGGCGCTGCAGACGAACTCCGACGTGAACGTCCTCTCGACACCGCACATCCTCGCCACGGACAACGAGGACGCGGAGATCACCGTCGGTCAGAACGTGCCGTTTCAGGCGGGCTTCCAGCCGCAGGGCCTGAACCTCGGCACCGCCGCGACGACCGCCGCGGGGTCGACGACGGCCGCCACCTCGCTGCTCGGCGGCCTCGGCGGCCTCGGCTCCCTCTTCGCCCCCATCCAGCGCCAGAACGTCGAGCTGCGCCTGCGGGTGAAGCCGCAGATCACCGAGGGCGACAACATCCGGCTCCAGATCGACGAGCAGACGGAGGAGATCGCGAGCGTGGATGCGCAGCTCGGCCCGACGACCGCCAAGCGCAGCGTGAAGACGAACATCTCCGTGCACGACCAGAGCACGATCGTCATCGGCGGCCTCATCCAGGAGCGCACCGTCCGGTCGATGAAGAAGCTGCCGCTGCTCGGCGACATCCCGGTGCTCGGCTGGCTCTTCCGCGACGTCGACACGAGGAAGTCGAAGACGAACCTCCTCCTCTTCCTCACGCCCTACATCATTCACGACCAGTCCGACTACCGGCGCATCTTCGAGCGCAAGCGCAGGGAGCAGCAGGAGTTCATCGAGCAGTTCTACGGGAGCTCGAAGGAGTACCGCGTCGCGATCGACTACGAGCGCAAGACGGGGCCCTACACGAAGATGCGCAAGGACGTCGAGCTCGAGACGTCGCGGCTCGAGAACGGCGGCTCGGGCGCCCCCGGCGAGGGATCCGTCGGCCCGCGCGGCGCGGCTCCTCCGTCGACCCCGCCGCGTCCAGCGGCGCCCACTCCGCCGCCCGCCACGCCGCCCTCCGGGCGCGCGGGAGAGGCTCCGCCGGGCGCCGCCTGACCGAATGACGCGCGCGCGCCGGCTGTTCTCACAGGTCCAACCATGCCGCTCGACACCGCCATGAACCCCGCCGCCGCCGCCCTCCGGGCGGTCCCTCCCCCGCTCCCAGCGCTGGCCGGACGCCCGCTGGGCGAGATCCTCGTCCGCACGGCCAACCTCGACCCGGCAAAGCTCGAGGAGGCGCTCGCCGCGCAGCGCGGCGAGCACGCCGGCGCCCGCCTGGGCGAGATCCTGGTGCGGATGAAGGTGCTCGCCGAGGACGAGGTGCTGCGGGCGCTCGGGCTGCAGCTCGATCTCCCGTTCATCCCGGTGGTCGAGGGTGACGACGCCGCGGCGGCCCTCGCGAAGCGGGTCCCCATCAACTTCGCGAAGACCGCGAAGCTCTTGCCGCTCGCCACGACGCCCGACGGCGCGATCCGCGTCGCCGTGGCCGACCCGCTCGACACCGCCGCGCTCGACAACCTGGCGATGCTGCTCGGCACGCGCATCGAGCCGGTGCTCGCGACCGCCCAGGCGGTGCTCGACGCCATCAACTCGGTGTACGACCGCGCCGTCGACGAGCACGACAAGATCATGGAGGGCCTCGAGACCGAGGACCTCGAGAGCGTCGCCCACGAGCTGGAGGAGCCGACCGATCTCCTCGAGGCCGACGACGAGGCCCCGATCATCCGCCTCGTGAACTCGCTCCTCTTCCGCGCCGTGAAGGAGCGCGCGAGCGACATCCACATCAACCCGGAGGAGCGCGACCTCTCGGTCCGCTACCGCATCGACGGCGAGCTGCGCGAGGTGATCCGGCCGCCGAAGCGCATCCAGGCCGCGCTCTCCTCCCGCATCAAGATCATGGGCGGGCTCAACATCGCCGAGAAGCGCCTGCCGCAGGACGGCCGCATCCGCATCAAGCTCGCCGGCAAGGACGTGGACATCCGCCTCTCCACGGTGCCGACCGCGAACGGCGAGCGGATCGTGATGCGCCTCCTCGACAAGTCGAACGTCATCCTCGACCTCGAGCAGATCGGCTTCGAGCCGTGGCAGCTCCAGATCCTCGACGGCCTCGTCACGCGGTCGCACGGGATCTTCCTCGTCACCGGCCCGACCGGCTCGGGCAAGACGACGACGCTCTACGCCGCGCTGTCGAAGATCAACTCGCCGAACCTCAACATCCTCACCATCGAGGACCCGGTCGAGATCCAGATGAAGGGGATCGGCCAGGTGCAGGTGAACCCGAAGATCGAGCTGACCTTCGCCTCGGGCCTGCGCTCCTTCCTCCGCCAGGATCCGGACGTCATCCTGGTCGGCGAGATCCGCGACCTCGAGACCGCCGAGATCGCGATCCAGGCGTCGCTCACCGGCCACCTCGTCTTCGCGTCGCTGCACACGAACGACGCGGCCGGTGCGGTGACGCGCCTCGCCGACATGGGCGTGCAGCCGTTCCTCGTCGCCTCGTCGCTGCACGGCGTCCTGGCGCAGCGCCTCGTCCGCGTCCTCTGCCCGCACTGCAAGAAGGCGTACCGCCCGACGAAGGAGGAGCTGGAGCAGGCGAGCATCACGCCGAAGATCCTCGCCAGCGCCGGGAACCCCCAGGTCCTCTACAAGGCGCAGGGCTGCCCGGCGTGCCAGAACACCGGGTACCAGGGCCGCACCGGCATCTACGAGCTCATGCTCATCGACGACGACGTGCGGCAGCTCATCCTCAAGAACGTCGACTCGGGCTCGATCAAGAAGGCGGCGGTCGAGCGCGGCATGCTGACGCTCATGGAGCACGGCGCGTACAAGGTCGCGCAGGGGATCACCACCGCCGCCGAGGTCCTGTCGGTCACCGCCGAGGACCTCCACTAACCGCCATGCCGGTCTTCGAGTACAAGGCGCTCGATGGGCGCGGGAAGTCGGTCGAGGGCCTGAAGGAGGCCGACTCGCCGAAGACGCTCCGCGCGACGCTGCGGCGCGAGAACATCTTCCTCACCGAGGTGCTCGGCCAGAAGGAGGCCGCGGCCGCCAAGAAGCACGAGGTCTCGGTGCGGCGCTTCGTCGGGTCGCGCATCAGCACCGACGACGTCGCCATCACCACGCGCCAGCTCGCGGTGCTCGTCGGCGCCGGCGTGCCGCTCGTCGAGGCCTTGAACGCGCTCGTCGATCAGGTCGACCACGAGCGCATGAAGCGCGTCGTCTCCGACGTGAAGCAGCGCGTGAACGAGGGCTCGTCGCTCGCCGACGCGATGGCGATCCACCCGCGCGTGTTCACGACGCTGTACGTGAACATGATCCGCGCCGGCGAGTCGTCGGGCGCGCTCGAGATCGTGCTGGTGCGGCTCGCCGACTTCACCGAGTCGCAGGCGCGGCTGCGCTCGAAGGTCATCGGGACGCTCACCTACCCCGCCGCCATGCTCGCGATCGGCGTCGTGATCATGGGCATCCTCTTCACCGTCGTGATCCCGAAGATCACGAAGATCTTCGACGAGACGCGCGTCACCCTGCCCTGGACGACGCGCGCGCTCATCGGCTTCTCCACGACCGTCCACGACTGGTGGTGGCTCTTCTTCCTCGCCTTCGTGGGCGCCGTCTGGCTCGCCGAGCGCTACCGCCGCACGCCCGAGGGCCGGTCGCGCTGGGACAGCTGGGTCCTCACCGCGCCCGTGTTCGGCTCGCTCATCCGCCAGATCGCGATCGCGCGCTTCAGCCGGACGCTCGGGACGCTGCTGAAGAGCGGCGTGCCGCTCCTCAACGCGCTCGACATCGTGAAGAACATCCTCGGCAACGTGCGGCTCGCGACGGTGATCGAGGAGTCGCGGGAGGCGATCAAGGAGGGCGAGAGCATCGCCGCGCCGCTGAAGCGCTCCGGCGAGTTCCCACCGCTCGTCTACCACATGGTCGCCATCGGCGAGCGCACGGGTCAGCTCGAGGAGATGCTGAACAACGTCGCGAACGCGTACGAGGCGCAGGTCGAGACGAAGATCGGCGCGCTCACGTCCCTGCTCGAGCCCTTCATGATCGTGGGCATGGGCGTGGTCGTGGCCTTCATCGTCTTCTCGATCCTCATGCCGATCCTGCAGATCAACAACCTCGCCGGAGGTGCCTAGATGAAGAAGCACGGATACGCCGCGGCGCGCAGGCGCGAACGCGGCATGACGCTCATCGAGATCATGGTCGTCATCACGATCCTCGGCCTCATCGCGGCCGCGGTCGCGGTGAACGTGGTGAACAACCTCTCGGAGGCCCGGGTGAAGCAGGCGAAGACCGACCTGCACACGATCGAGAACTGCCTCGACCTCTACAAGGTCGACAAGGGGCGCTACCCCTCGACCGAGGAGGGCCTCGCCGCCACGGTCTCCGCCGGCAAGTGCAAGGCGGGCCTCAGGGATCCCTGGGGCCACGACTACGTCTACATGTACCCGGGCCAGGCGCACCCCGACGCCTTCGACATCAAGAGCTATGGCGCCGACGGCCAGCCCGGCGGCGACGGCGAGAACGGCGACATCGTCAACCAGTAGCGGCGACTCGAACGGAACGTGAACGGGGCATGGGGCGGCGTGGAGGCCAGGAGAGGGGATTCACCCTCATCGAGCTGCTGATCGTCGTGGCGATCATCGGCATCCTCGCGGCCGCGGCGATGCCGGCGCTGTCGGCCCTCACCGGCGCGAACGCCCGCGCCGCGGCGAGCGAGCTCGCCGGGGCCGCGCGCTACATGTTCGAGACGGCCGCCATGCGGCACGAGACCTGCCGCCTCGCGCTCGACCTCGACGGCGCCACCTGGTGGGCCGAGTGCACGAAGGACCGTCACTTCGCGGCGCGCGACCCCGAGGAGGCGCGGCGCGCCGAGGACGACGAGGCGCTCGCCGCGCGGTTCCCCGACGAGCGCGACGCCGAGAAGCGCAAGCTCCTCGCCCGCGCCAAGTTCGCCCAGTTCTCGGATCGCCTCGCGCGGAAGCGCTCGCTGCCCGGCAGCGCGGCGTTCGTCGACTTCTGGGCGGAGCACCTGCGCGACCCCGTGACGAAGGGGACGGCCTACGTCTACTTCTATCCGAACGGCCAGAGCGAAGCGGCGCGCATCCCGATCGTCGACGGCGACAACGTCTACTCGGTGCTGACGCAGCCGTTCACCGGGCGCGCGAAGGTGGTCACGGGCAAGCCGGAGGTGCGGAAGTGACGCCTGTGCTCCATTGCGATGCCGCCCGCGATGGGGGGTCTCGGGGGGAGAGTTTCTCCCCCCGGGGTGAGGCGCCGACAGGCGCCGGATGTCGCTCATGGCGGCGGAAGCGACGCTGCGGATCGCCGCGACTCGGCGCCGCCATGGGCTTCACGCTGCTCGAGGTCATGGTGGCGCTGGCGCTGCTCGCCTCGGCGCTCATGGCGATGGCGGACCTCGCCGGCGGCGCGCTCCGCAACCACGCGTACGCGCGCGACCTCTCCGCCGCGACGCTGCTCGCGCGCGGGAAGCTCGCCGCGATCGAGCAGAAGTACGAGGACCAGGGCTTCAAGGACTTCGACGAGAGCGAGGAGGGCGACTTCTCGCAGGAGGGGCGGCCCGAGCTGCGCTGGCGCGCCCAGATCGTGAAGCCCGACGGCGACCTCTCGGCGGAGCAGCTGTTCGCGCGGCTCGCCGGCACCTCGAGCGGCGACCCTCAGGAGCTCATGTCGAAGTTCCTCGGCGGCGGCGACGCCTCCGCGCTCGCCGGAGCCGCCGGAGCCGCCGGTGCCGGCGGAGCCGGCGGAGCCGCCCGCGCCTCCGGCTCCGCGGCGGGCGCCCCGGCCCAGGGGCCCACCAGCACGAACCCGCTCGCCGGCGCCATGACTGGCATGCTGCAGCAGCAGCTCACCGCGCTCGGCGAGACGCTCAAGAAGTCGTTCCGCGAGCTGCGCTTCACGGTGTCCTGGCGCGACGGCAAGGCGACGCACGAGTTCACGGTGACGACG
>JBJMQK010000700.1:0-4927 GCA_045802735.1 Anaeromyxobacteraceae bacterium
CGCCTCGCGCAGGTCCTCTCGAACCTCGTGGGCAACGCCCTGCAGCACGGCGGGGGTACGCCGGTGCAGGTCGCGCTCGCCGGCGGCGAGGCGGAGGTGGTGGTCACCGTCCACAACGGCGGACCGCCGGTCCCCGCGGAGCTGCTCCCGGAGGTGTTCGAGCCGTTCCGGCGCGGCGCGGCCCCCCGTGCCGAGGGCGGGAGCGTGGGGCTCGGCCTCTTCATCGTGCGCGAGATCGTCCGCGCGCACGGCGGCGCGGTGGAGGTCCACTCGAGCGCCGACGCCGGGACGACGTTCACGGTGCGGCTGCCGCGCGGGGTGCCATCCGGCCGTTCGTGCTGAGCGAAGTCGAAGCACGCGCCCTTCGACTCCGGTCCGCTTCGCGGCCCTACGCTCAGGGTGAGCGGGGGGGGGACGCTCAGGGTGAACGGGGTTCGCGCTTCTCGAGGATCTCGAGCGCCACGAGCGACCACAGGAAGGCGCGCACCTGCGCGTCGGGCTTCTTCGCGAGCGCGACGAGCGCCGGCACGTCGCGCGTCCCATCGACGCGCGGCAAGAGCTCCGCCTCCCAGCGCTCCAGCTCGACCTCGTGCAGCCCGTACGCGGGCTGCTGGGTCGGCATGAGGCGGTCGCCGTCGGCGAGGAGCCGCGCCACGCGGTCGGGCTTGAAGAGCTTCTTCACGCCGCGCGAGATGAGGTGCGCCGGGTGCAGCTCGATCTTCGTCGTCTGGAGCGCCGCGCGGTCGGTGAAGTGGATCGCGTAGCGGCCCTCCTCCCACGCGAACAGCGAGTACGCGATCGCCTTCACCTGCTGGGCGACGTAGTAGAGCTTCTCCGCCTCCTGGAGGAGGCCCATGTCGACGAGCACGTCCCCGGCGCGCCGGCCCGTCTTCTCCGCCGCCGCCTGCGACAGCTCGAGCTGGCCCTGGGAGAGCTTGCCGACGCGCACGAGGAACGGCCCGAAGCGGTCGGCGACGAGGTTCGAGATGGCGTAGCAGGGCCGGCCCTTCTCGAAGTAGATGGCCTTCTTCACCTTGCCGCGATTCACCGCGAGCTCACCGGTCTGCTGCGCGAGCCAGAACGCGGTGACGAGGTCGGGCAGGTTGTCCCGCAGCTCGCCCTCGCCGGGCGGTCCGGCGCGCGTCGGCCGCCGCGGCACCGGCGGCGGCGTCGCCGACGGCGGCGCCGCGACGGGGGCAACCTCGAGCGACGCGCCGCGGATCGTCGCCGAGATGCGGCCCGACTCGGTGACCTGCACCTTGCCGGTGAGCGACAGCGCGTCGAGCGGCTCGTCGCCCTCGACCCCCAGCTCCACGTCGAAGTCGCTCCCGCGCGCCACCGGCGCGGGCGGCTGCGCGCGCCGTGGCGGCTCGACGGGGAGGAGCGCCGAGATCGCGTCGAGGAGCTTGCGCGCCTCGAACGGCTTCTCGAAGTACCCCGCCGCGCCGTGCTGGACCCGCGCCTCCGACGAGGCGCGGCCGCCCTTGAAGATCCCGGTCATGAAGACGAAGGGGACCCCGACCTTCTTGAGCGCCGCGCCGACCTCGTAGCCCATCATGTCGGGCAGCAGCACGTCGACGACGGCCACCGCCGGCACCTCCTTCGCGATCGCCTCGATCGCCGCCTTGCCGCGCGCGCAGCTCACCGCGTCCCACCCCTCGGCCTCCACGAGGCGGGCGAGGAGGCGCAGGAGCTCGGCGTTGTCGTCGACGAGGAGGATCTTGTGGCGGGGCATCGGGGCGAGGGAACATTATCGGGCGGCGGCGGCCGAGACAACGAGGGCGCCCCGCCACCACCCTTCGAGCGGAGGTCCGACATGCACGCACGTGGCGCGCTCGCCCTGGCGGCGTTCGCCGTCGCCGTGGGGGGGTGCGACAGGAAGAAGGCCGCCAGCCCCGCGCCGGCTGCCGCCGCCGCGCCCGACGCGGCACCCGATGCGGGGCCGCGCGCGTCGGGCGCGCGGCTCGTCCTCGGCCACGTGGCGCAGCTCACCGGCGATCAGGCCATCTTCGGGCAGTCGACCGATCGCGGCGCGCGCCTCGCGGTGAACGAGCAGAACGCGAAGGGCGGCGTGAAGGGCCGCATCGTCGAGCTCAGGACCGTGGACGACGGCGGCAAGGCGGACGAGGCGGCGGTCGCGGCGACGCGGCTCGCGACGCAGGGCGGCGCCGCGGCGCTCCTCGGCGAGAGCTCGTCGGCGCGGTCGCTCGCGATGGCGCCCGTCGCCGACACCGCCGCCGTGCCGATGGTCACGCCCTCCTCCACGAGCCCGCGCGTCACCCGCGAGGGCGACCGGGTGCGCGCGTTCGTGTTCCGGGTGTGCTTCACCGACGCGTTCCAGGGCGCGGCGATGGCGTCCTTCGTCCGCGACAGCCTGAAGCTCGACCGCGTCGCGATCCTGCGCGACGCCTCCGACGAGGCCTCGACCGGGCTCGCCGACGCGTTCGCGGCGCGGCTGCGCGCGCTCGGCGGGGTGATCGTCGCCGACGAGAGCTACCGCGCCGGCGACCGCGACTTCAAGGCGCAGCTCGAGTCACTGAAAGGAAAGGACGCGCAGGCGCTCTACGTCCCAGGGTCCTACGCCGAGGCCGCGCGCGTCGCGATCCAGGCGCGCGAGGTCGGCCTCACGCAGCCGCTCCTCGGCGGCGACGGCTGGGACTCCGCCAAGCTGTACGAGGTTGGGGGGAAGGCGCTGGAGGGCGCCTCCTTCACGAACCACTACGCGCCGGACGTCTCGGACCCGCGCGTGCGCGACTTCGTGAAGCGCTACAAGGAGGCCTGGGGCGACGCGCCGGACGCGCACGCCGCGCTCGGCTACGACGCGGCGCGGGTGGTGATGGAGGCGATGGTGCGGGCGAGCGAGCCCGCGGGGGCGGCCCTGCGCGACGCGATCGCGCAGACGAAGGGCTTCGCCGGCGTGACGGGGGCGATCAGCATCGACCCGGGCCACGACGCGGTGAAGCCGGCCGTCGTGGTCGAGGTGAGGAACGGCGGGGCGCGCTACGTGACGACCATCCGGCCGGAGCCTGCACCCCTCGACGCCGCTGCGCCGTCCCAGCGTCCCGACGGCGGCGCCGCCGCCGCTAAAGTCCCGCGGAGCCCGGAGGCGCGGGGCGCGCGTCGGAGTACCGGATCGCCATCGCCGCGATGATCTTGTGCCCCAGCGGGTTCGTGACGAAGTCGCGCATCAGGATGAGCGCGTCGGCGCCGAGCTCGCAGGCCTTCTCGCGCAGCACCTCCGGCGAGCCGCCCGGCGACGTCACGTGCGCGTCCAGCTCCGCGAGCTCCTCGTAGGCGCGGCCCGGAGCCTTGAACAGCAGGTCGAGGTCGCAGTCCCCGGGCTTCGCCGCGACCTGCGGCGCGTCCCGCGCGGCGCGCACCTTCACCGCTCCACAACCGGTGAGTGCGAGCGTGAGGCCCAGCGCGGCGGCGGCGCGTGTCGTCTTCATGCGGTCGGCTCTCCTCGCGCGAAGCTAAGGAGTCGCCGCGGGCCGTCCGAGCCCCGTGCAGCACGCGCCCCGCGGACGAAAAAGGGGCCGGGAGCGCCTGGCTCCCGGCCCGGAGGCAGCCTGCGAAGAGCGTGCGGCTAGAAGAAGTTGTAGTGGAACGACGTGCTCAGGCGGTGCTGCGTGCCCTCCTGGTCGTCACCGAAGGTGTGGCGGCGGCCGAAGATGTACTCGACGCCGACCTCGGCGTTCTTCGCGAACGTCCAGAAGGTGTTCGCGAAGACCTGGTCGATGCGGTGGTTCGCGCCCACCTGGTTCACGTCGGCCGCGTTCGGCGCGATGAACGTCTGGCTGAAGACGCCGTTGGAGCGGAACTCCGAGTTCCACACGTGCGTGTAGCCGAGGTGGTACGCGACGGCGTCGGAGAGGAAGATCGACGAGCCGGTGTCGACGCCGAAGTTGCCGAGCGTGTTGAAGAGGTACCGCCCCACGCCGCTGCCCCCCTCGACGTGCGCCACGATGGTGTCGCCGGCGAGCTTGAACGAGCCGGACACGCTCGCGGCGACGCCCTGCTTCGAGTACGACGGGGCGCCGAGCGTCGCCGAGGCGCGCGCGAAGTTCAGGGTCGACGCCGCCACCGAGAACGTGCCCCAGGCGCCGCCGGTCGAGAGGTTCGCGACGAAGTCGGGGATCTGCTGGTACTTCGAGATGTTCGACGCGCCGGAGAAGTCGTTGCCGTCCGTGCCCGGCGCGTTCTCGGCCGCGACGGCGAGCTGCCAGCCGCTGAACGCCGGCGTCTGGTAGCGGATCATCGGGTTGCGGAGGAGCGCGATCGAGCCCGGGCCGTTGAAGTCGACGGTGTCCGCGACCGAGGCGAGGTCGAGGAACGTCGACCACGTCTGGCCGACGAGGAGCGTGCCGTAGCCGCCGCTCGCCTGGCCGTAGGCGTGGCGCAGGCGGAACCCGACCGAGTTCGTGAAGGTCTGCCCTTGCTCGAGGTTCGGGGCGTTGAAGTCACCCTCGAGCCGCACGCCGACGTTGCCGGCGCGCGTGGGCGTCGCCGTCTGCAGGCCGATGCGCGACGTCCGGGCGGTGAAGTAGAGGTGCCCCGGCTTGTTGCGCGTCTCCTGGGAGCTGTCGAAGGGCAACGTCGGCACGATCGTCGCCCAGTCGTTGCCCTCGACGTTCGGGTCGCGGCCCTTGAAGTCGTAGGTCGCGTCCAGCTGCACGTAGCCGTAGAGCTTGATGGTGCTGTCCGTGCCCGGGATCTTGAACGTGCCCGGCGCGTCGTCGGCCGATGCGGCCAGCGGGAGCGCGAGGGCGACCGCGAGGACGTGCTTCGCGAAGCGCTGCGTGAATGCCATGTGAGTCTCCTCCCCGATTGAGGTGCTGAAGGGTGCGCAGGAGTTAAGCACACCCGCTCGGGGAGCTGGCAAGCAAGAAGGCGCACCCCCGTCGGATCAAGGGGATGCGCCTTCATG
>JBJMQK010000019.1:0-8898 GCA_045802735.1 Anaeromyxobacteraceae bacterium
CTGGCCCTCCGTGCCGACCTCCTTCGCGACGCGCGTCACCTCCGCGGCGAACGAGCGCAGCGTGTCGACCATCGGGTGGATCGTGTGCTTGTGCTCGTAGATCTCGCCCTTGGCGTCGACGGTGATCTTCTGGGAGAGGTCGCCCGTCGCGACCGCGGTCGTCACCTTCGCGATGTTGCGCACCTGCGCCGTGAGGTTGGCCGCGAGGCCGTTCACGTTGTCGGTGAGGTCCTTCCAGGTCCCCGACACGCCCTTCACCTCGGCCTGTCCGCCGAGCTTGCCCTCCGTGCCGACCTCCTTCGCGACGCGGGTCACCTCGGCGGCGAACGACGAGAGCTGATCCACCATGACGTTGATGGTGTTCTTGAGCTCCAGGATCTCGCCGCGCGCGTCGACGGTGATCTTCTGCGACAGGTCGCCCTTCGCGACCGCGGTCGTCACCTTGGCGATGTTGCGCACCTGCGCGGTCAGGTTCGCCGCGAGCCCGTTCACGTTGTCGGTGAGATCGCGCCACGTGCCGGAGACGCCCTTCACGTCGGCCTGGCCGCCGAGCTTGCCCTCGTTGCCGACCTCCTTCGCGACGCGCGTCACCTCCGCCGCGAACGAGTTCAGCTGATCGACCATCGAGTTCACCGTGTTGCCGATGCGCAGGAACTCGCCGCGCACGGGCCGCCCCTCGATGTCGAGCGACATCTTCTGGGAGAGATCGCCCTTCGCCACCGCGGTGATGACGCGCGCCACCTCGTTCGTCGGCGCGACGAGGTCGCCGATGAGCTGGTTGACGGAGTTCATCGACGCCGCCCAGGAGCCCTTGGCGGGCCCGACGGACGCGCGCTCCGTCATCTTCCCCTCCTGGCCGACGATCTTGCCGACGCGCAGGAGCTCGCCCGACAGGTGCTCGTTGAGGCCGATGATGTCGTTGAGCAGCTCGCCCGCGCGGGCGAGGATCCCGTCGCGCTCGTAGGGCAGGCGCACGCTGAAGTCGCCTGACTTCACCGCCTTGAGCACGTCCACGAGCTGCTCGATCTCGGCCTGGCTGGATTGCGAGAGGAGGTCCCACTCCGTCGCACGGCGGGGGTCGTTCGCCCGGACATCCGCCGTGCGACCGGCGTGGCCGTTGCGCTCGCGGGCGTGGACCTGCCGAGCGGAGGAGGCCGGCTCGCGCGGGGCCTTGGCGCCGCGGCGTGAAGAGGGGGGCGTGGGGGTCGGCATCCAGCTTCAATGTCCCGGACTCGACCGTCCGTCGCGTCACATTCGTGGGACCCATCGGCGTCACGGCGGTGGCGTGGGCCGGCGGGTTAAGTCGATCCACGGCCATGGCGCTCGAACCCGTCACGCTCCTCGTCGTCGACGACGCGCCCGAGAACCTCGTGGCGATGGAGGCCGTGCTGCGCCGGCCCGACTACCAGATCGTGACGGCGGGGTCGGGCGAGGAGGCGCTCAAGTTCCTCCTCAGGAACGACTGCGCGCTCATCCTCATGGACGTCCAGATGCCCAAGCTGGACGGCATCGAGACCGCCCGGCTCGTGCGCTCGAACGACCGGACGCGTCCCATCCCGATCGTGTTCATGACCGCCTCGAGCCGCGACGAGGGCGCCGTCGCGCACGGGTACGGCATCGGCGGCGTGGATTACCTCTTGAAGCCAATCGACCCTGGCGTGCTCAAGGCCAAGGTCGCCGCGTTCGTCGAGATGTACCGGGCCATTGAGGAGATCCGTCGACTGGCCCAGCAGCTCCGCGACCGCGACCGCGTCGAGCGCCAGCGCGCGCTGGCGGAGCTGGAGCTGAAGGCGGTGCGCCGGGAGCATGCGGCGCAGCAGCGCTACCGTCGCCTCGTCGACGGGATCACGCACGCCATCGTCTGGACCATCGATCCTGCGACCCTCGCCTGCACGTTCGTGAGCCCGAGCGCGGAGCAGATCCTCGGGCATCCGCAGGGTGACTGGATGCGCACGCCCACGTTCTGGAGGGACCTCGTCCCGCGTCACGAGCAGGGTCTCCTCGCGGACGCGCTCTCGTCGCTCGCCCCCGGGAAGGAGAGCGTCCCGGTCCGGCACGGGTTCATCGCAGCGGACGGTCGCGTGGCGCGGTTCCAGACGGAGCTCCGCCTCGTCGAGACCGAGGACGACGGCGGCACCACCATCCGGGGCTTCTCGGTGGACATCACCAGCGCGACGCGCGCCGAGGAGGCGCTCGCGTTCCTCGATCGCGCGGGGACCGGGCTCGTGCGAACCCTCGACTTCGAGGCGACGCTCGCGTCGGCGGCCCGCATCCCGGTGCCATTCCTCGCGGACTGGTGCTCCGTCGAGGTCCGTCCCGCTCACGCGCCGGAGCCCTTCACCGCGGTCGCGCACGCCGACCCGGGCTGGGAGGACGCCGTCCGGCAGGTCGCGGCCTGGCCCGAGCTGGCGGCGGCGGAGCGCGGCGCCTGCATCGTGACGGATGTCCCGCTGAGCCCCACCGCGCTCCGGGAGGACCTGCCACCTGCCGTGGCACCGACCTCGATGATCGTCGTCCCGCTCACCGCCCGCGGCCGCGTCCTCGGCCAGATGCGACTCGCGAGGTGCTCCCCGAACGGAGGGTACGGCGTGCACGAGCTCCGCCTCGCCGACGAGCTCGGACGGCGGTCCGCGCAGGCCCTCGACAACGCGCTCCTGTACCGGGACGCGCGCGAGGCGATCCGCGTCCGCGACGAGTTCCTGTCGATCGCCTCACACGAGCTGCGGACGCCGCTCACGCCGGTGAAGCTGCACGTCGAGGGCGTGAAGCGCTTCGTCGCGGCGCAGTTCCCCGACTGCGGTGCGCGGCTGGAGCTCGCGAGGAGGCTCGACACGTGCGATCGCCAGCTCGACCGGGCCGCGCGCCTCGTCTCGAACCTCCTCGACGTGTCGCGGCTCCGGACGGGACGCTTCGACCTGGAGGTCGGAGAGTGCGATCTGCGCGATCTCGTCGTCGAGGTGGCCGGGCGTTTCTCGGAGGAGCTCGCGCACGTCGGCCGTCGCGTCGAGCTCCGCACCACCGCGCCGGTCCCCGGGCGCTGGGACCGGGCGCGGCTCGACCAGGTGGTCACGAACCTGGTCTCGAACGCGGTCCGCTACGGTGGAAGTCAACCGATCCTCATCGCCTGCTCCCGCGACGACGAGCGGGCGGTGCTGACGGTGTCGGACCAGGGGCCCGGGATCGCGGAGAAGGATCTCGCGCGCATCTTCGAGCGCTTCGAGTCGGGTCCGGACTCGCGCTCGCACGGCGGCCTCGGGCTCGGCCTCTACATCGCGCGACGGATCGTGGAGGCCCACGGCGGCGCGATCACCGTCTCGAGCGTACCCGGCGCGGGGACGACGTTCACGGTCGAGCTTCCGGTCCGCCAGCCGCTCACGACCGCGAACGCGAGCCCGGGCGACTTCGACCCGCAGCGGGCCGGCGGCTCGCTCCAGAGCGCAAATCACGCAGGGTGAGACAGCGCCCCGAACGCCGGGAGGCGGAGTGAAGGCCCTATCGAAGCTGGAGCGCCGGGAGGGGATCTCCCTCGTCCGGGATGCGCCCGAGCCGGAGGTCGGCGTCCACGACGTCCTCATCCGCATCCGGAAGAGCGCCATCTGCGGGACGGACGTGCACATCTACAACTGGGACGCGTGGAGCCAGCGCACCGTGCCCGTGCCGATGATCGTCGGGCACGAGTACGTGGGGGTCGTGGAGCGCGTCGGCGCCGAGGTGACGGCGTTCGCCCCGGGCGACCGGGTGAGCGGCGAGGGGCACCTCACCTGCGGCTTCTGCCGGAATTGCCGCGCCGGGCGGCGCCATCTGTGCCGCCACACGGTGGGCGTGGGGGTGAACCGCCCGGGCTCCTTCGCCGAGTTCCTCTCGCTGCCATCGGTCAACGTCTACAAGATCCCCGACGACGTCCCGGACGACATCGCGGCCATCTTCGACCCCTACGGGAACGCGGTGCACACCGCGCTCTCGTTCGATCTGGTGGGCGAGGACGTGCTCGTCACCGGGGCCGGCCCCATCGGCGCGATGGCGGCGGCGGTCGCGCGCCACGTGGGCGCCCGCCACGTGGTCGTCACCGACGTGAACGACTACCGGCTCGGCCTCGCGGCGAAGCTCGGCGCGACGCGCACCGTCAACGTGATGAAGGAGGACCTGAAGGCGGTGATGGCCGATCTGGGCATGCGCGAGGGGTTCGACGTGGGCCTCGAGATGAGCGGCAACGGCGCCGCCTTCCGCCAGCTCCTCGACGTCATGAACCACGGCGGCAAGGTCGCCATGCTCGGCATCATGGCGGGTCAGGAGGCGATCGACTGGAACCAGGTCGTCTTCAAGGGGCTCCTCTTGAAGGGCATCTACGGCAGGGAGATGTTCGAGACCTGGTACAAGATGACCGCGATGCTGCAGAGCGGGCTCCACCTCTCGCCCGTGGTGACGCACCGGTTCCCGATCGACAGGTTCCAGGAGGGCTTCGACGTCATGCGCAGCGGGCGCTCGGGGAAGGTGATCCTCGACTGGGACGCGGCGTAGGCGCCGTACGTCGTGACGCGTGACGTGGGAGCGGGCGACCAGCGCCGCGTGAATTGACGACGGGAGTCCAGGCACTACGTTTGAGGCTGGGGCCGCGGTGGAGGAGGTCCACATCCTCGCCATGGGCGAGATGATGCCCGCGGTCGAGCGACAGCTCGAGGAGCGCTTCGTGGTGCACCGCTCCGCCGCGCGGCCGCTCGCGGCGATCGCCGCCGAGCACGGCGGCCAGATCCGGGGGATCGCCACGCGCGGCCGCGAGCGCACGGACGCGGCCCTCATCGCGGCGCTGCCCCGCCTGGAGATCGTCTCGAACTTCGGCGTGGGGTACGACTCGATCGACCTCGCCGCCGCGAAGGAGCGCGGCGTCATCGTGACGAACACCCCCGACGTGCTCGACGACGAGGTGGCCGACTTCACCGTCGGCCTCCTGCTCGCGACGATCCGCCGCCTGCCCCAGGCCGACCGGTACCTGCGGGCGGGGCGGTGGCGCGAGGAGGGCCCGTTTCCGCTCAGCGCGACGCTGCGCGACCGCACGGTCGGGATGCTGGGGATGGGAAGGATCGGGAGGCGCATCGCGAAGCGCATCGCCGCCTTCGACGTGCCGGTCGCCTATCACGCACGCCATCCGCAGGGCGACGTGCCGTACCGCTACCACGCGGACCTCCTCTCCCTCGCGCGCGACGTCGACACGCTCGTCGCCATCGTCCCGGGCGGAGCGGCCACGCGGGCACTCGTGAACGCCGAGGTGCTCGCGGCGCTCGGCCCGCGCGGCGTCCTCGTGAACGTGGCGCGCGGCTCGGTGGTGGACGAGGCGGCGCTCATCGACGCCCTGCGATCCGGGACGATCCACGCCGCTGGCCTGGACGTGTTCGCGGACGAGCCGCGCGTCCCGCAGGCGCTCGTGGACCTCGAGAACGCGGTGCTCGTCCCGCACGCGGGCTCTGCGACCCACCACACGCGCGCGATCATGGGACGCCTCGTGGTGGAGAACCTCTTCTCCTGGTTCGACGGGCGCGGGCCGGTCACCCCCGTGCCCGAGACACCCTGGCCCCGGCGCGCGCCGGCGGCAGGCTGACGGCGGTCGACACCGCACAGGGCACGCGATGGATCTCGGATTGAGCGGCAAGACGGCGCTGGTGCTCGGGGGCGGCGGCGGTCTCGGCCGCGCCATCGCGGTGGCGCTCGCGCGCGACGGCGCGCGCGTGGCGCTCGGGGACGTGAGCGCGGCTGCGCTCGACGCGGCGGTCGGGGACGTCGAGCGCGCCGGCGGCGAGGCGCTGCCGCTCACCTGGGACCTCTCCGACCTCGGCGCCATCGACGGGACCGTCTCGCGGATCGAGGCGCGCTTCGGGCCGGTCGACGTGCTCGTCAACAACACCGGGGGGCCGCCCCCCACGCCCGCCGCCGGCCAGGACCCGGCGCTGTGGACGAAGCACTTCCAGGCGATGGTCCTGTCGGTGATCGCCATCACCGACCGTGTGCTGCCGGGGATGCGCGAGCGGAGGTGGGGCCGGATCATCACCAGCACCTCCTCCGGCGTGGTGGCGCCCATCCCCAACCTCGGCATCTCGAACGCGCTGCGCCTCTCGCTCGTCGGCTGGTCGAAGACGCTCGCGCGCGAGGTGGCGAAGGACGGGGTGACCGCGAACATCGTGCTCCCCGGCCGCATCGCGACCGCCCGCACGCGATCGCTCGACGAGGCGCGCGCGAAGCGGGAAGGCCGGACGGTGGAGGAGGTCGCGAGCGAGAGCAGCGGCACGATCCCGATCGGCCGCTACGGCCGCCCGGACGAGTACGCCGACGTCATCGCGTTCCTGGCGAGCGAGCGCGCCTCCTACGTCACGGGGACGGTCGTGCGCGTGGACGGCGGGCTCATCGCGAGCGTCTGACCGGAGAGAGCGAGACGACACCATGCCACGCGGACTTCGCAAGGACCTGACCAGCTACGGCGACCCCGGCTTCTCGCTGTTCCTGCGGAAGGCGTTCATCAAGGCCATGGGGTACTCCGACGACGCGCTCGAGCGGCCGATCGTCGGCATCACCAACACGTACAGCGACTACAACCCGTGCCACGGGAACGTCCCCGACCTCATCGAGGCGGTGAAGCGCGGCGCCATGCTCGCCGGCGCCATGCCGATGGTGTTCCCCACCCTCTCCATCCACGAGAGCTTCGCGCACCCCACCTCGATGTACCTGCGCAACCTCATGGCGATGGAGACGGAGGAGATGATCCGCGCCCAGCCCATGGACGCGGTCGTCCTCATCGGCGGCTGCGACAAGAACCTCCCGGCCCAGATCATGGCCGCCGCGAGCGTCGATCTGCCCGCCATCGTGCTGCCGGTCGGGCCGATGGTGACGGGGCAGCACCGCGGCGAGGTGCTGGGGGCGTGCACCGATTGCCGCAGGTTCTGGGGCAGGCACCGCGCCGGCGAGCTGGACGAGGCGGAGCTCGAGCAGGTGAACGGCCGGCTCGTCCCGTCGGTCGGCACCTGCGCCGTCATGGGCACCGCCAGCACCATGGCCTGCCTCACCGAGGCGATGGGGCTCTCGCTGCCGCTCACCGCCGCGGTGCCGGCGACGCACGCCGAGCGGCGGCGCCTCGCCGAGGCGACCGGCCGGCGGGCGGCGGCGATGGCCGTCGCGGGCGGGCCGCGCCCGAGCGAGCTCCTCACCCCGAAGGCGCTCCACAACGCCTCGGCGGTGCTGCACGCCATCGGCGGCTCCACGAATGGCCTCGTCCACCTCGCCGCGATCGCCGGCCGGCTCGACCAGGCGATCGACTTCGATGCGTTCGATCGCCTGGGCCGCAAGGTGCCGGTGCTCGTGAACCTCAAGCCGTCCGGCGAGCACTCCATGCAGCACTTCCACGACGCCGGCGGCCTGCCGCGCCTGCTCCGCGAGATCGCCGACCTCCTCGAGACGGACGCCGTCACCGTGGGTGGAGGCACCCTCGCGGACGCCATCGCGGCCGCGGAGGACGTGCCCGGGCAGGACGTGATCCGGCCGCGCTCGAACCCGATCAGCGCCGAGGGCGCGCTCGCGGTGCTGCGCGGGAACCTCGCGCCCCGCGGGGCGGTCATCAAGCAGTCGGCGGCGTCGAGGAAGCTCATGCAGCACACCGGCCGCGCGGTCGTCTTCGAGGACACGGCCGATCTCGCCCGGCGCGTGGACGACCCGGCGCTCGACGTCACCGCGGACGACGTCCTCGTGCTGCGCAACACCGGGCCGAAGGGTGCTCCGGGGATGCCGGAGGCGGGCTACCTGCCCATTCCCAAGAAGCTGCTCAGGCAGGGCGTGAAGGACATGGTGCGCATCTCCGACGCGCGCATGAGCGGGACGGCGTTCGGCACCATCGTGCTGCACGTCACGCCCGAGTCGGCGGTGGGCGGACCGCTCGGGCTCGTGCGCGACGGCGACCGCATCCGCCTCGACGTGCCGGAGCGGCGCCTCGAGCTGCTCGTGCCGGAGGCCGAGCTCGCCGCGCGCGCCGCGTCGGCCGTCCCGCGAGAGGCCCCGCGCGAGCAGGGACGCGGGTACGCCTGGCTGTTCCAGCAGCACGTCACGCAGGCCGACCAGGGCTGTGACTTCGACTTCCTCGTCGAGGGCGCGGCGCCGCGGCGCTCCGGCCGCTGAGGCAATCCGATGAAGAGTGAACCCAGGGCAGCAGGCCAGGCGGCCTCCAGGCTCATCAGCGAAAGGATTGCCGAGCTGGGTGACTGGCGGGGCGAAACGCTCGCGAGGATGCGCGCCCTCATCAGGGAGGCCGACCCGGAGGTCGTGGAGGAGTGGAAGTGGATGGGGACCCCGGTATGGTCGCATGACGGGGGCATCTGCACGGGAGAGTCGTACAAGTCGATCGTGAAGCTGACCTTCTTCAAGGGCGCTTCCTTGAAGGACCCTGCCAGGCTCTTCAACTCGAGCCTCGACGGGAACACGAGGCGCGCCATCGACATCCACGAGGGCGACGACATCGACGCGGAGGCCTTCAAGGCGCTCATCCGCGCGGCCGTTGCCCTCAATGTCTCCGGCGGAAAGAAGGCCGCGAAACGGAAGTGAGCGTTACCGGGTGGCGAGGCGCCGCCAGGAGAAGTACGAGAGCGCCCAGAGCACGCCCGTCATCGCGGCCCAGCCCCACGCCTCGGGACCATCTCCGACGGAGAGGTGGGCGATGAGCGCCGAGGCGACATTCATGGCGAAGCCGGCGTACGTCCACTCTTTGAGCCGCGCCGGAGCCGGGGCAAGCATCAGCACCACGCCGAGGAGCTTGGCCCACGAGAGCTCCACCCGGAAATAGTCGGGGAAGCCGAGGTGGGTGAACGCCTCCGCCACCTGCGGCAGGCGTAGTTGCGCGTACGCGGTGAAGCTCATCTGCAGACAGAA
>JBJMQK010000077.1:0-7230 GCA_045802735.1 Anaeromyxobacteraceae bacterium
CAGCAGGACGCGTTCCTGCCGCACGTCGAAGCCGGCGTCCTGACGCTCATCGGCGCCACCACCGAGAACCCCTCCTTCGAGATCAACGCCGCGCTCCTCTCGCGCTGCCGCGTCGTCAGCCTGCGCGCGCTCACCGAGGAGGAGATCGGTGCGCTCGTCGACCGCGCCATCGCCGCGCCGGGCGGGCTCGGCGGCGACCTCGCCGTCGCGCCCGCCGCGCGCGAGCTGTTCGCGCGCTTCGCCTGGGGCGACGCTCGCCGCGCGCTCAACGCGCTCGAGGTCGCGGCGGCGGCGGTGCGCCTCGCCGGCCGCAAGGAGATCGTCCCCGCCGACGCCGAGGAGGCGCTGCAGCACAAGGCGCTCCTCTACGACAAGGCGGGCGAGGAGCACTACAACGTCGTCTCCGCGTTCATCAAGTCGCTGCGCGGGAGCGATCCCGACGCGGCGGTCTACTACATGGTGCGGATGCTCGAGGCGGGGGAGGACCCGCGCTTCGTGCTCCGGCGCATGGTGATCTTCGCGGCGGAGGACGTCGGCAACGCCGACCCGCGCGCGCTCGGCGTCGCGGTCGACGCGATGCAGGCGCTGGACCTCATCGGGCTCCCCGAGGGCGTCCTGCCCATGAGCCAGGCCGCGGTCTACCTCGCGCTCGCGCCGAAGTCGAACGCGGCGCTCACCTCCTACGCGAAGGCGCGCCGGCTGGTGAAGGAGCGGGGGCCGCTCCCCGTCCCGCTGAAGCTCAGGAACGCGCCGACGAAGCTGATGGAGGGCCTCGGCTACGGCGGCGGCTACCGCTACCCCCACAACTTCGACGGGCACTACGTCCCGGAGCGCTACCTGCCCGAGGCCCTCGGCGACGAGCGCGTGGTGGAGCTGTCGTCGAGCGGGCTCGAGGCGGAGCTCGCGGCGCGGCTCGCCGCGCTCCGCGGCCGGACCTCGTCGGACGAGTGACGCACGCCGCGCGTTCTCGGCTTGCGGTCTCCCGATGATGGGCTAATCTCGTCAGCCCAAAAGGCGCCCCGCACCGCCGGCCACGGGAGATGCATGCTGCTGGTGAAAACTTTCCTCGGACCGAGCCGGATCCACGGCATCGGACTCTTCGCCGCGGAGCGCATCCGCGCGGGAACGATCGTGTGGAGGCTGCACCCCGCGATCGATCTCGAGCTCACCGACGACGAGCTGGAGGCGCTGGCGGAGCCGGCGAGGGAGCAGCTGCGGAAGTACACGTACACCGATCTCGTCCGGAGGAAGCTCGTGCTGTGCGGCGACGACGCCCGCTTCTTCAACCACGAGGACGCGCCGAACTGCCTCGACTACCCCGACGGCGAGGGCGGCAAGACGGTCGCCGCGCGCGACATCGAGGCGGGCGAGGAGCTCACGAGCGACTACGCCAAGTTCGACGCGAAGCACGTGCCGTATAGGCGCTAGCCCCCGCCCTCACAGCGCATGGCAGGCGAAGCACATCGCGCTGCGGCGCATGGGGAGCGCCGTGTGTCCGGGCTCGGGCGAATCGGACGCGTGACAGGTGGTGCAGGCCACGCGGCCGTTCACGAGCGGCAGCGACGGGGGCAGCTCCGCCGCGGGGCGGAGGAGCTGGCCGCGGACGCGGGAGCCCTCGTAGTCGACGTCGATGGGGTGATCGCCCAGCTCGCCGGCGCGCCCTGCGGGGACGAGCGATCCCGGCGCGACGGTCCCGTCGTGGCATGCGAGGCAGCGCTGCGAGGACGTGGCGCGACGGTCGGCGGTGCGCATCTCGCACGGGCCGCTGCCCCCGACGGACCGTCCGTGCCCGCCGGACGAGGCGGCGACGAGGACGGGGAGCGAGCAGGCGGCGACGGCGAGGCGGAGCGCGAGGCGCATGGCGGTGGCGCGGCGCGGGGACTGGGCGCGCCGGCACGGTTCAGGTGCGCACGCGTCACGCTCCGTTGCAGCACCTTCCCAGGCACGGTTACGAACGGTGCGTGATCCTCTACCTCCACGGCTTCGCCTCGGGCCCCGGCTCGGCCAAGGGGCGCGCCCTGGCGGAGCGCTTCGCGGCGCGCGGCGTCCCGTTCGAGCGCGCCGACCTCACGCCCGGCGAGGACGGCTTCGAGCGCTCGACCCCGCTCACGATGCTCGCGGAGGTGGAGCGGCTCTCGGCGGCGCTCCGGCCCCGCGCCGTGATGGGGAGCTCGCTCGGCGGCTACCTCGCCGCGCTCTCGTCCTCGCGCGGGACGACCACGGCGGAGCGCCTCGTGCTGCTCGCGCCGGCGTTCCGGCTGTTCGAGCGCTGGCGCGCGCGGCTCGCCCCGAGCACGGAGCGCCTCTGGCGCGAGCGCGGGCTCGTGTTCCACCACCACGCGACCGACCGCGACCGCCGCCTCGGCTGGGCGTTCATGGAGGACGCCGCGACCCTCCCCCCGTTCCCGGAGGTGAAGGTCCCGACGCTCTGCATCGCGGGGCGCAGCGACGAGACGGTGCCGCTCGCCGACGTCGAGGCATTCGTCGAGCGCACGCCGACGGCACGGCTCGTCGTCGTGGACGACGGCCACGAGCTCGTCGCGTCGATCGACCGGATCGAGGCGGAGGCGAGGGAGTTCCTCGCCCCTGTGCTCGGCTAGGCGCCCTTCGACTCCGCCCGTGCTGCGCACGGGCTACGCTCAGGGCGAACGGAAAGCAAATCCGTTCGCGCTGAGCGAAGCGAGAAGTCGAAGCGCCGGCTACGCGGTCGCCCGGGGCGTCTCCTGGCCGTCGTCCGAGTCGGCCTCGACATCGGTGCGGTACTTGCGCAGGACGCGCTTGAAGTTCGAGCGATCCATCCCGGCCTTGCGGGCCGCGGCGGAGATGTTGTTGTCGCAGGCGCGCATGAGCGCCTCGACGTAGCCCTTCTCGAAGCGCCGCAGCGCCTGCTCCTTCGCGACGGCGTAGCTCATCGTGAGCCAGCTCGCGTCGTCGCCGCCGGCGGGCACCTCGCGGATGAGCGGCGCGGTGCGGCCGCTCACGGCGGGCGGCAGGTCGACGGGCGTGATGGAGTCGTTGCGGCAGAGCACCACCGCGCGCTCGATGGCGTTCTCGAGCTCGCGGACGTTGCCGGGCCAGCGGTAGCCGCAGAGCAGCTCGATCGCCTCGGGCGTGAGCGTCTTCACCTTCTTGCCCAGGCGGTCGGTGTAGCGGCGCAGGAAGTGGTGGGCGAGGAGCGGCACGTCCTCGATGCGCTCGCGGAGCGGCGGGATCGGGATGGCGATGACGTTCAGGCGGTAGAAGAGGTCCTCGCGGAACTTGCCGCTCTTCACGAGCTTCGGCAGGTCGCGGTGCGTCGCGGCGATGACCCGCACGTCCACCCGGATCGACTCGGCCGAGCCCACGCGCTTCAGCTCGCCCTCCTGCAGCACGCGGAGGAGCCGCACCTGCGTCGCGGGCGGGATGTCGCCGATCTCGTCGAGGAAGATCGTGCCGCCGTCGGCGGCGTCGAAGAGGCCCTTCTGGTCGCGCTGCGCGCCGGTGAAGGCGCCCTTCACGTGGCCGAACAGCTCGGACTCGAGCAGGGTCTCGGTGAGCGCGCCGCAGTTCAGGGCGACGAACGGCTGCGAGCGCCGCGGGCTCTTCGCGTGCAGCGCCCGCGCGACGAGCTCCTTGCCGGTGCCGCTCTCGCCGTTCACGAGCACCGTCGCGGCGCTGTAGGCGACCGCGTCGATCATCCGCTGCACGTCGCGGAGCGGCCCGGAGTTGCCGATGATGCCGTCGCCGGGGCCGGCCGCGCCGTCGCGCTCCTTGAGCGCGGTCTCGAGCTCGCGGTTGCGGTCGAACAGGTGCTTGCGCTCGGCGGCCTTCGCCACCGCGCGCGCGACGAGCTCCACGTCCTCGAAGGGCTTCGTGAGGTAGTCGTACGCGCCGGCCTTCACCGCCGCGAGCGCCGTCTCGACCGTGGCGTGGCCGGTCATCATGATGACCTCGACCTCGGGGCGGCGGTGCTTCACCGCCGTGAGCAGCTCGAGGCCGGAGAGGTCCGGCATCTTCACGTCGAGCAGCGCGACGTCGAAGTCCTCCTGCGCGAGGCGCTGCGTCGCGGTGATCGGTGAATCGAGCGCCGTGACGTGGCAGCCCTTCTTCGTGAGCAGCGCCTCGAGCGCCCTCAGCAACACGGGTTCGTCGTCGACGACGAGGACGCGCACGGCTCGTTCGGTGGTGTCGTTCATGGATGATCCTCAACCTTTCGCTGGCGCCGCCGGAATCTCGACGACGAAAGACGCCCCGCCCCCCGGGGCCGGCTCGTAGTGAATGCTGCCGCCGTGCTCCTCGGCGATGCGGTAACAGATCGACAGCCCGAGGCCGGTGCCCTGCCCCTCCGGCTTCGTCGTGAAGAACGGCTCGAAGATGCGGCCCCGGATGGCGGCCGGGACGCCCGGGCCGCTGTCGGAGACCGTGGCGTGCACCCGCCC
This sequence comes from Anaeromyxobacteraceae bacterium, assembly GCA_045802735.1. Taxonomy (GTDB): domain Bacteria; phylum Myxococcota; class Myxococcia; order Myxococcales; family Anaeromyxobacteraceae; genus Anaeromyxobacter_A. The sequence continues at coordinate 4,419 of JBJMQK010000077.1, forward strand.
GCTCGCGGACGAGCCCGAGAGGACCGTGATGCGCCCCTCCTTGCCCACGGCCTGCATCGCGTTCACGAGCAGGTTCACGAGGATCTGCTGGAGGAGGTTGGCGTTGCCGATGGCGAGCGCCGGCGCGAGGTCGCGCACGATCTCGAGCTTCCCGCCCTTGAGCTGCGACTGCATGAGGAAGATCGCGTCGTCGGCCACCTTCGCGAGGTCCACCTCGCCGCGCTCGTCCTCGCGCGGGCGGCGCGAGAAGCGCAGCAGCGACTCGACGATGCGCTTCGCGCGGAGCGCCGCATCCTGGATGAGCCGCAAGGACTCCTTGTCCGACTCGGAGCGCTCGTCCTGGGCCATGAGCTGAGCGAACGCGAGGATCCCGCCGAGCGGGTTGTTGATCTCGTGAGCGACGCCGCCCGCGAGCTGACCCACTGCAGCCATCTTCTCCGCCTGGAGCAGCCGCCGCGTCACTTCCCGCTCCTCGGTGACGTCCTTCCAGGTGACGACCGCGCCGCCCTCGCCGAAGTTGAAGGTGCGGACGAGCCAGGTCCGGTCGCCCTTCACGAGCTCGAGCGCGCCGTGGTGCGGCGCGACCCCGCGGCCCTCGATGGAGGGAAGCTTGCCGAAGCCCGTGCCGTCGCTGCGCAGGCCGGGCACGCAGTGGATGTCCACGCCGGCGAGCCGGGCGAAGGCGGTGTTGCCGCGCATCACCTCGCCGTCGGCGCGGAGGATGGCGAGCGGGTCGCCGATCGCGTCGAAGGAGGTGCGCCACTCGTCGGCGGCGCGCACCAGCGCCCGCGAGCGCGCCTCGAGCTTCTGGTCGAGCTCGCGGTTCGCCAGCTCCAGCTCGGCGTTGCGCTGCGTGAGGAGCTCGGAGAGGCGGGCGTTCTCCTCGACGAGCCAGTACTGGTCGATCGCGCTCTGGACCGTGAGGAGGAGGTGACTGTCGTCCCACGGCTTCCAGATGAACCGGAAGATCTCCGACTGGTTCACCGCCTCCTCGATGGCGGCGGTGTCGGCCTGACCCGTGAGGAGGACGCGCTGCACGCGCGGCCAGCGCTCCTTCACGATGCGCAGGAACTCGACGCCCGACATCCCCGGCATGCGGTAGTCGGAGACGATGACGTGGACGGGGTCCAGGGCGATGAGCGCGAGCGCGGCGTCGGCGTCGGCGGCCTCGAGGAGGCGGCAGCCGGAGCGCTTGAGGACGCGCTTCAGGGCGCGCCGGACGTGCTCGTCGTCGTCGACCACGAGCAGCGCGGTGTCGCGGGCTCGGAGGGCGCCTGGCGCCTGCTCTGACTGGAACGGTGCCTCCATGGGCCCCCGCCGGTGTTGCATGGGTCGAGCCCAGACGGGTCCGATCGCGGAGCCACGGAGTTTCAAGGACTTACACCATCAGCGGACCCGGGTTGCACGTCACCCTGGGGGTGTTCACGCACCCAGGTGGGGCAATCGTCGCAGGTGCGTGTCCCGCACGCCAGCGTCAGACCGCGCTTCGAGGCGCGGCGCGGCGGCGCTCAGGCACTCACGTCAAAGCGATAGGACTGGGGCTGGTGGAGGCAGATCGTGTTCCGGCCGTCGCGCTTCGCGCGGTACAGCGCCTCGTCGGCGAGTTTCACCAGCAACTCGGGCGAGCTGACGTCCTTCGACGGGAACGTGGCGATCCCGACCGACGCGGTGACGGCGAGCGTGGACGGCTCCCCGGCGCGCTCGACCGCATACCGCTTCCCGCGGAGCGCCTTGAACATGCGCTCCGCGACCGTCAGCGCCCCTTGGAGGTGGGTCTTCGGCAAGATGATCGCGAACTCCTCGCCGCCGTACCGGGCGCAGATGTCCGGGTCGCGGATCGAGGTGCGGATGAGCTCGGCGGTCTCGCGCAGCACGCGGTCGCCGAAGGGGTGACCGAAGCGATCGTTCACCTCCTTGAAGTGGTCGAGGTCGAGCATCATGAGCGACACGGGGTCGCTGTAGCGCTGCGAGCGCCGGAACTCCTCGGCGAGCCGCTCCTCGAAGTGGCGGTGGTTGTAGAGCCCGGTGAGCCCGTCGGTGGCGGAGAGCCGCTCGAGCTGCACCTTCGCCGCCCGGAGCTGATCCTGGAGCGACTTGATGCGCAGCATCGCCGCGGCGCGCGCCTGGATCTCCGCGTCCGCGAACGGCTTCGCGAGGAAGTCGTCGGCGCCGATGCGCAGCCCCGCCACCCGCGAGTCGAGGTCCGACTTCACGGACAGCAGGATCACCGGGATGAAGTGCTCGTCGGACTTCGCCTTGATGACCCGCAGCACCTCGAGCCCGTCCATGTCGGGCAGGATCATGTCGAGGAGCACGAGGTCCGGGGGGTCGGTCCTCACCCGCCGGATGGCCTCCCGGCCGTCGGCGGCGAGCGCGATGTCGTAGCCCTCGCGCCGGAGGACCTCGGAGAGCCACGCCGCCTGCGTGGGCGAGTCTTCGACGACGAGGATGCGGGCGGCCACGTCCGTGAATCTATCAGGGCGCGCCGCGCCCGTCGCGCGTGCGCAGCGCCGCGAGAAGCCTGCGGTTCTCGGCCTCCGCCGCGAGCTTCTCGCACACCATCTCGAGGGCGGCGCGGAGCTCGAGATCGTCCCACGGCTTCGTGAGGAAGCGGTCGATGTCGCGGCTGCGGATCGCGTCCATCGCCGTGTCGAGATCGGCGTGGCCGGTGAGCATGATGCGGGCGGCGTAGGGTCGCCGCTGCCGCACCGCGCGCAGGAGCTGGAGCCCGGTCATGCCGGGCATGAGCTGGTCGGAGAGGACGATGTCGACCGGCTCGCGCTCGATCTCCGCGAGGGCCGCCTCGCCGCTC
>JBJMQK010000080.1:0-4845 GCA_045802735.1 Anaeromyxobacteraceae bacterium
AGACCGCCCCGCGCGCGCCCTGGAAGAGGAAGAGCCGCCGCGCGTCCTCGGATGTCGCGCCGAGGAGCCCCAGCGCGGCGCCGAAGACCGTGACGTGGTGCGCGGCGAGCGGGCCCTCGTCCACCGCGGCGACGAGCGGGCGGAGCGCCTCGGCGTGAGTCGCCGCCGCGGCGGCGCGCAGGAACGCCTGGCCCTGGATGCGGCTCGCGCGGTTCGCGACCGCCGAGGGGAGCGAAGCGTCGCAGCGCGCGTCGAGCGCCGCGATCCTCGCCGGGGCGGCGTGGCTCGCCGCGACGAACGGGAGCGCGGCGGAGCCGGCGTTCCAGAGCGCCTCCTCGAGGAACGCCTCGAGCGCGCGCTCGCCGTCGAGGCGCCCGAGCTGGAGCGCCGCCTCGAGCCCGCCCGAGTGCGCGAAGCCGCCCGTCGGCAGCGCCGAGTCGCCGAGCTGGAGGAGGGTCCAGGGGTCCACGTCCGGCTTGCTCCTAACCCGGCGCGGGCCCCCGCGCGGCCCTGTCGTGATCAGAAGCTCGTCGTGAACGTCAGCGTGCCGAGCGCCGCCCCGCCCGCGCTGGCGATCGCGACGGTCGTCTCCCAGTCGCCGGCCATCGAGAAGCTGAGCTTCCCCGCGTAGCGCCCCGGCGACACGAGCGTGGGGTTCACGCTGCCGGGCGAGCCGTGCCCCATCGACGGCATCTGCGGATCGAGCGTGAACGCGGCGTCGTCCACCGGCGCGAACGTCATCATGTCCTGCATGCGGTGCAGGGTCATGACGACGGGGTTCTGCCCCACCACCGGTGCGGCGGCGAAGTTGAGGCTCGCGACGTACTTGGCCTTCGCGGAGGTGGTCGGGTCGGTGTACGTGAACGACCTCGCGCGGCCGGTGTCCGCGACGGCGAGGTGGTCGAAGAGCGCCTCCACCGGCGCCGCCCCGGCGCGCGCGACGGTGACCCTCGCCGCCCATGAGTCGGTCGCGCTCGAGGGCATCGAGAAGACCATGTCGCACGCGTAGTCCTCGTCGTCCGACAGGCCGGCCCGCGGGAGCGTGGGCGCGCCGTGCTGCATCGTCCCGGTCGCCGTGGTCATCGTCATGATGGGCGCGACCGTCACGGTCGCGTCCCTCACGACGGCCCCCGCCGCGTCGGTCACCTTCACGTAGACGGGCGTGAGGCCCACCTCGAGGCGCGAGTCGGTGAGGAGCTCGACGGAGAGCTCGCCGGCGGTCGCCTTCGCCACGGTGGCGCGCTGCTGCCGGGGGGCCGGCTGGCCCGCTCCACCGCAGGCAGCGAGCGCGAGTGCGGCCACGAACGACAGGTCCTTCATCACGGATGGTTGCATGGTGTCTCCCCCTCCACGTCGAGATCAATGCTTCAAGGAACAGCAGGAACCCGGGGCCGGCCTGTCGAACAGCGACTTCGTGATGCGGCAGCCGTACACGGGCGTCTTCGCGGCGAACGACGTCTTCCCGTCGAGCACGCCCTGGACGGCGCGCTCGAGCCACGGCTCGCGCCCGCCCTCGCCCGGGCGACGCTCGTTGTCGATCCAGCCCCGGAAGCGGACGGCGCCCTTCGCGTCGAGCACCACCGCGGTCGGGGTGCTGCGCGCCCCCAGGGCCTCGGCGACCTTCCCGCCCTCGTCGCGGTAGAGCGAGACGCGGACGCCGCGCTCCCTCGCCGTCGCGAGGCTCTCGGCGAACTCCTCGCCGGCGTTGCTCGAGATCGCGACGACCCGCACCCGCTCCGGCGCGTAGGCCTCGAGCAGCGCGTCCACGCGCTCCTGGTAACGCCGCACGCAGGGGCAGCTCGCGCTCCAGAACACGACGACCGTCGCGTCGCGCCCGGCGCGGAGCGCGTCGAGCGACACGGCGCTCCCGTCCGGCGCGGTGAGGCCGGGCGATTCGAAGCGAGCCGGCGGATCGTCCGCCCGCGCCGCGGCGGCGGCGACGCACGCCGCGAAGGTCCACACGTACCGCACCCTAGAACTGGCCATGGCGCACCCCGAGGTTGAGCCCGACCCTCGCGTCGCGGTTCGATCCCGCGCCGTCGGGCCAGACGTTGTTCGTGAGGCTCGTCACGAGCGTCCAGTGCGGGTCGACGAGCCACGACGCGGACCCCGCCACCGAGTACGAGTAGGCCCTCGAGCGCGCGAGCTCGGCGCCGTCGAGCGCGATCGGTGCCTCCCACTCGCCCGACACCGAGACGGCGAGGACGAGCTTCTCCGGGAGCACCTCGTTCCCGGCGGACAGCGCCGCCTGGAGCACGCGCCCGTAGCGCTGCGAGGCGCCGGTGTCGGGGCGCCGGAACGGCAGGAAGGCCGTCACGCCGGCGTCGAGGCGCACGAACCAGGGGAGCGACGCGTACTCGGTCTCGACCGCGAGCGACCCGCCCCACGCGCCGCGGCCCGTGGCGCCCGCGAACAGGGGCGGCGACGTCTCCTCCGGGCGCCGGCCCGTCGGCGCGACCGCGCCGAGCGTGAACACGAGGCCCGGAACCCCGGCGTACTCGCCCAGGCTCACCACCTCGAACCGCGCCGCGGCCCCGACGTCGCCGATCCCGCCTTCGAGCTGCGACTGCCCGGCGCTCGTGCGGTCGTTCACGAGGAGCGGCGCCCACGCCTGCACCTGCACGCGCTCGTGGAGGCGGACGATGGCCCACGGCTCGACGCGCGTGAGCCCATCGGAGAAGCCCGGCGCGTTCGTCTTCAGGACGCCGGCGTCGTTCCACTGGCCGAGGCTGCGGGCGGTCCCGACCTGCAGGCCGACCGCGGCGTCCTCCCAGATGCGCAGGCGCCCGACGCCGAAGGCGGTCGCCGACATGCAGCAGGCGGCGGCGCGCGCGGTGGACGGCGCGGCTGCGGCGGCGACGAGCAGCAGGGCGGCGAGCGGTCTCACGCGGGGAGCTGGGGACACGGGATCTCCATGGAGTGAAGGTCGAGACGTCTGGCTCGAGGCGGACGGCGGCCGGAGCCGGCGGCACGTGCGGTGGCGAGGGTCGCGCGCGGCGGAGAGCGGTCGCGCCGTTCACGAACGTGGGCGCGCCGTCTTCGCGCGCGCCTCTGGCCCGGACCTCGGGCTAGCGGACGCGCGGCGGAGGGGTCTCGGGGCGCGCGCCCACGCCGTACGCGACGGCGAGCGCGGGCGGCACGTCCTCGATGACGTCGCGCCGGACCGGCGCCTCCACGACGGGGACCGTGAAGGTCTCCACGACGCGCGCCCCGGTCGCCTGCGGCGCCTCGGGCTCGCCACACGACCCCTTCACGCACGGGGCGGTCGAGCCAGGCGCGCGCTCGTCGCGCGCGAGGCCGTCGCGCGCCGCGGCGCCGTGGCAGGGCGGGGCCTTGTCCGAGCCCCGCGCGCGCGCCGAGCGGCATCCCCGACAGGCCTGCGCCGCGCCGTGTGCGCCGCAGCGGCACCATGCCGCAGCCCGCGCCGGGTGCCCCTCGTCCGCGCGGCCGAGCTGCAGCGCGCCGGAGAGCGCCAGGGCGACGAGCGCCGCGGCGACCCGGCTGACCGCGAGCGCGCGGACCGAGGGGAGCACGGGCTCATTGAGCGCCCGCGTGGCGGCGACCACAAGTCCGGCGAGCATCCCGCGACTCCTGGTCACGGTCCGGAGTGGCCCGTTGGCGTGCGCGCCTGCGGCAGGCCCGCCTAGAAGAGGAAGTAGCGCTGCGCCAGCGCGAGGCGCGCGGCCGGCTTGCTCTCGAGGAGCAGGCCGTCGGCGCGAACCTCGTACGTCTCCGGGTCCACCTCGATGCGCGGCAAGGCGTCGTTCTCCTTCATGTGCCGCTTGCCGATGGCGCGGCAATCGCGCACGGCCTCGACGCGCTTCCTGAGCCCGTAGCGCGCGCCGACGCCCTCCTGGAAGGCGTCGCGCGAGACGAACGCGATCGAGGTCGCGCCCACCGCGCCGCCGAGCGCGCCGAACATGGGGCGCATGAGGAGCGGCTGCGGCGTCGGGATCGACGCGTTCGCGTCGCCCATCTGCGCCCAGGCGATGAGGCCGCCCTTCAGCACCAGCTCCGGCTTCGCGCCGAAGAGCGCCGGCCGCCACAGCACGAGGTCGGCGAGCTTGCCCACCTCGACCGAGCCCACGAGGTGGCTCATGCCGGCGGCGATCGCGGGATTGATCGTGTACTTCGCGACGTAGCGGCGGATGCGCCGGTTGTCGTTGTCGCCGCGCTCCTCCGGCAATCGCCCGCGCTCCTTGCGCATCTTGTCGGCGGTCTGCCAGGTGCGCGTCACGACCTCCCCCACGCGCCCCATCGCCTGCGAGTCGGAGGACATCATCGAGATGGCGCCGAGGTCGTGGAGGACGTCCTCGGCGGCGATCGTCTCGCCGCGGATGCGGCTCTCGGCGAAGGCGAGGTCCTCCGGCACCGACGGATCGAGGTGGTGGCAGACGACGAGCATGTCGAGGTGCTCGTCGAGCGTGTTGACGGTGAAGGGCCGCGTCGGGTTCGTCGACGACGGGAGGACGTTCGGCTCGCCGCAGACGCGGATGATGTCGGGGGCGTGGCCGCCGCCCGCGCCCTCGGTGTGGAAGGCGTGGATGGTGCGCCCGGCGAACGCCGCGACGGAGTGCTCGAGGCACCCCGCCTCGTTGAGCGTGTCGGTGTGGATGGCGACCTGGACGTCGTGGCGGTCGGCGACGGCGAGGCAGGTGTCGATCGCCGCCGGCGTCGTGCCCCAGTCCTCGTGGAGCTTGAGGCCGACCGCGCCGGCCCGGAGCTGCTCCGGCAGCCCCTCGGGCCGGGCCGCGTTGCCCTTCCCGAGGAGCCCGACGTTCACCGGAAGCGCGTCGGGGGCCTGGAGCATGAGGCGCAGGTTCCGGGCGCCTGGCGTGCAGGTGG
>JBJMQK010000114.1:0-4068 GCA_045802735.1 Anaeromyxobacteraceae bacterium
GTTCGACTGGCACCACTACGACGTCGCGTCGCCGTCGGGCGGCCAGGGCGGCATCCGGCTCTACTACTACGGGCGCGAGCGCGAGATCGCCGAGCGCGCGCTGCCGGTGATCCGGGCGGCCTACCTCCGGCTCGTGGACCAGTTCCACTACACGCCGACGAAGCAGATCCCGTACATCCTCTACTCGTCGTCGCGCGAGTTCCAGACGACGAACGTCTTCCAGGTGTCGGAGTCGGTGCTCGGCGTCACGAGCCCGCGCGACCTCAAGATGTCCTTGCCGTACTTCGGCGACCACGAGCTGTTCCGGCAGGTGTCGACGCACGAGCTCGTGCACCAGTTCACGATCCAGAAGCTCCTCGACCTCGCGGGCTCGGACGAGATGAGCTCGCCCATCGAGGCGCTCCCGCTGTGGTTCATCGAAGGGATCGCGGAGTACTACTCGCACGGCGGCCTCGACCCCGAGACCGACATGTACCTCCGCGACCTCGTCTGGAACCCCGACCCGGAGCGGCACTACGAGGTCCTGTCGTTCCCCGAGGACCGGCTGCGCGGCTACATCCCGACCTACAAGCTCGGCCAGGCGCGCGTCGCGTTCATCGCCGACGTGTACGGCAAGGAGAAGATCCAGGCGTACCTCGAGAACGCGTATCTCCTCGGCGCCGGCGGGCCCGCGGGCGCTGGCGGCGGCGGCGGGGCTGCCGACCGCGGCTTCGCCGGCCTCACCCGGCGCGTGCTCAACGAGCCGCTCGAGCAGGTGGACGCGCGCTGGCGCGCGTGGCTCAAGAAGCGCTACTACCCGGAGTACCTCAGGATCCGGCAGGACCTCCCGCAGGTCCGCGAGCTGCGCGAGCTGCCCGCCGAGCCGGAGGCGTTCGAGGCCTCGGCCGACGGGAACCTGATCCTGTTCCGCGGCATCGACCGGGAGCAGGGCCGGGCGAAGCTCCTCCTCATGGACGCGCGCTTTCCGCGCGGCGCGAAGGAGATCGCGAGCGACAACCAGCCCGGCGTCGAGTCGCTCCACCCGATCGAGCGCGGCGTCATGGCGATCTCGGAGAACCGCGTCGCCTTCTCCGCCCAGACCGGGCCGGGCGACGCGCTCTACGTCGTCCCCTACAAGTACACGCCGCCCGCGAAGGGGAAGCCTCCCTCCATCGACATCGGGAAGCGGCGCCGGCTCCAGGTGAAGCACCCGCGCGGCCAGCGCTTCATCGAGGTGTCCGACCCTGCCTTCTCCCCCGACGGCAAGCAGCTCGCGTTCGTGGCGCTCACCGACCAGGGCGGCCTCGACATCTACGTCGTCCCGATCCAGGGCGGGACGGCGCGCCAGCTCACGACGGACGCGTTCGCGGAGCGCGACATCGCCTGGGGACCCGACGGAATTTACTGTGCGTCCGATGCGACGGACCACGGCCGCTACAACGTCTTCCGCATCGACCCGGCGACGGGCGCCCGCACCCGGCTCACCACCGGCAACTGGAACGACCGCCACCCCCGCCCGCAGGCCGACGGCTCGGTGCTCTTCTCGAGCGACGTCGCGGGGAAGCCGGACCTCTACCTCCTGCAGGACGGCAAGATCCGACGGGTGAGCGACTTCGCGACGGGGCTGTATGCCCCCGCCACCGCGCCACAGGCCCGCGGGATCTGGGCGGGGACTTTCTACCGCGGCCGCTTCCGGCTCGTGGAGATGCCGAAGGTCGCCTGGCTCGACGAGCCCGCCGTCGCGGTCGCCGCCGCGACCGGTCCGGTGCTGCCCATCCCGAGCGAGGACTTTCCGGACCGGACTCCGTCGTACGAGGCGTACTCGTGGGGGAACTGGCGGCCGGAGGCGGGCATCGTCTACGGCGGCGGCGCCTCGAACGCCGTCGCCGGCCGGGCCGCGCTGCTCTTCTCCGACATCCTGCGCGACCACGTGCTCTACCTCGATCTCTCGATCTACGGGTCGTTCGAGCTGACGCAGGGGCTCGTCCTGTTCGAGAATCGCGCCGCGCGGACGTCGTACGTGTTCGGCGCGTTCCACTTCGTCCAGCAGCAGCTCGACAAGGTCGACCCGAACCTCGAGTTCCTGCAGCGCGACTTCGGCGTCGTGACCTCGCTGCGCTTCCCGCTCGACCGCTTCCGCCGCGTCGAGGCGGAGTTCTCGCTCGGCGCGGTGCAGCGCTACTGCCTCACCGACTTCAACATCAACAACCCGGTGATCTGCGGCGGCGTCCAGAGCCGGAACCCCAACGCCACCGACTGGGACCGCAGGAACGGCGGCGTGAACCCGCAGCTCGGACCGACGTTCCGCTACGGCTTCGACACCGTCCGCTACGACGCGTTCACCGGCCCCATCTCCGGGAGCTCGGCGCTCTTCGAGCTCGGCGGCAACTACCTGCCGTGGCGGCGCGCAGTGAGCGGGTTCGCGCGGGCCGACGTGGCGCGCTGGTTCCAGCTCGCCGGGCGCGCGAACTTCTCGTTCCGCGGCGCGGTCGGGACGAGCTTCGCGCCCGACGACAACTCGCGCACCTGGGCCCGGAGCTGGTGGCTCACCTCGGCCGACAACCTGCGCGGCTTCTACCCGCTCGACCTCACCTACCTCATCGGCCAGCACTTCTACGTCGCGAACGCCGAGCTGCAGGTCCCGCTCGACCCCATCGTCCGGCTCGCCATCTTCGACTACATCGAGGGCGTCGCGGCGATGGACTTCGGCGGCGTCTTCAACAACTTCACCGGGCAGCCGGGGTGCAGCCCGAAGCAGACCGTGTGCAATGACGGGGCGACGCCCGTGCAACCGAACGTGCTCGGGGCGTGGGACGTCCGCACCCTCACCGGCGTGCTGGGCGTGAACGTCCTCTTCGGGCCGCTGCTCCTTCGCGTGCACTTCGGTCACCCCATCGACATCGGCGGCGTCCGCACCCCGGCGCAGCTCTCGAACACCTCGTGGGTGACGAACGTCACCCTCCGCTATTTCTTCTTCTAGGGCGCCAGCCACCTCACCCCGTCGCGAGGGCGGGCTCGGCGTCGGGGTCGGCGGCGGGGGGCGGGTCGGCGGGGATGCCGAGCTTCGCCACGAGGCGCTCGAGCGCCGCGGGGTTTCCCCTGAGCCACTCCACGGCGCGCTCGCGGCCGTGGCCGATGCGCTCGCCGTCGAGCGCGAAGTGCGCGCCGGACTTCTCGATGAGGCCGCGCTCGACGCCGCGGTCCACCGCCTCGGCGAGGCGATCGACGCCCACGCCGTAGCGGATGTCGAACTCGGCCTCGCGGAAGGGCGGCGCGACCTTGTTCTTCACCACCTTCACCCGCGTGCGGCTGCCCACCACCGCCTCGCCGTTCTTGATCGCTCCGATGCGCCGGATGTCCAACCGCTGCGACGCGTAGAACTTCAGCGCGTTGCCGCCCGTCGTCGTCTCCGGGTTGCCGAACATCACGCCGATCTTCATGCGGATCTGGTTGATGAAGATGACGCACGTCTGGCTCTTCGAGATGGTGCCCGTGAGCTTGCGCAGCGCCTGGCTCATCAGTCGCGCCTGCACGCCCATGTGCGCATCGCCCATCTCGCCCTCGAGCTCCGCCTTGGGCACCAGCGCCGCCACCGAGTCCACCACCAGCACGTCGATGGCTCCCGAGCGCACCAGCATCTCGGCGATCTCCAGGCCCTGCTCGCCCGTGTCCGGCTGGCTCAAGAGCAGATCGTCCGTGCGGACACCCAGCTTGCGGGCGTAGCCCACGTCCATCGCGTGCTCCGCGTCGATGTAGCCGCAGATGCCGCCCTTCTTCTGCGCCTCGGCGACGATGTGGAGGCACAGCGTCGTCTTGCCGGAGGACTCTGGCCCGAAGATCTCGACGATGCGGCCCTTGGGCACGCCGCCGACGCCCAACGCGATGTCGAGCGAGATCGAGCCGGTCGAAATGGCCTGGATGTCCCGGACCATCGGCTCATCGTTGCCGAGTCGCATGATCGAGCCCTTGCCGAACTGGCGCTCGACCGCGGTCATCGCCAACTCAATCGCCTTTTCCTTCTCCCGATTCACGGCCATTTCGCTACTCCTCTAGTCGTATGCGGTGGGCCACCCCGGCCCACCTGAACCC
>JBJMQK010000186.1:0-3344 GCA_045802735.1 Anaeromyxobacteraceae bacterium
CCGGCTGCTACACGCTGTGGCGCGCCGTCGATCTCGGCCACGCGCGCTCGAACGAGCTCGCCGTGACCGCCGGGACGGCGCTCCCGACCGGCAGTCACGACGCGAGCGCCGCCGGTGCGCTCGTCGACGGACAGCTCGGGACGGGAGCCTGGGCGCCGTTCCTCGGGCTGAACTACCTCGTCGAGGGCAGCTCCTGGGTCGCGTTCGCCAACGTCTCCGGACGCCTGCGCGCCGAGGGCGCGTACTTCGACGGCAGCAGGTACAAATCGGCGACGCGCTGCAGTGGAGCGTCCACGGACAGTATCGCCCGTTGCGGCAGCTCGCGATCGACCTCGGCGTGGACGGCCGCCACAGGCACTGACCGCTGGAAGGTTCGAGCTGGCGCGGGCGCTCACGGAGGAGGCCATTCCGGTTCGTGCGGGGGAGCTGCCGTACTCGGTCGAACGCCCCATGACGGCTTCTCGGACACCTCATCGAATTGAAGGAGCCGGTCCTCCATCCTGGAGGACCCAGCGCGGCACGGGCGGCGTAAGGGCCCGGATTGCCTCGATGGACTGCGGTGGCCCGCCCGATGCTCTGAGGCTCTGTCGTTGACGAGGACGGGGCGCCCCACCACCCGGTGGCGCGCGCCTCGAGCACCACCACCCAGGCACAGCGCTCAATGATTCGTATCGTGCGGCGCCTGGTTCACCAGCAGCGAGGTACACACACATGAAGCTTCTCCTCCCGACCGTCCGAACGAGCCCCTTCCAGAGCCGCATGGCGAAGCTCATGGCCACCTCCGCGGCGCTGCTCCTCGCGGCACCGTTCCATGCGGCCTTCGCTCAGACCGCCCCGACGCTGGGCACGGCCCGCAGCTTCGCGGTCCTCTCCGGCGCGGCGGTGACCTGCACCGACTCCCTCATCATCGGAGGTGTTGGAAGCTCCGCGCCGGGCGGCCCGGTGCCCCAGACGCGCTGCACCGTCGACAGACCGGTTCAAGCAGGTGATGCGAGCGCGGTCGCAGCCTCCGACGATTTCCTCGGCGCTTACGCCAGGCTCGCGGCGCTCCCGCCCGCCCAGTGCGACGCGACGCTGACGGGCACCCTCGCGGACGTCTCGCTCCCCCCCGGCGTCTACTGCTTCGCCGCGGCCGCGACGTTGACGGGCCAGCTGACGCTCGACGGCCCCGCTGGCGGCGTCTGGATCTTCAGGATCGGGACCGGCGGAACAGGGGCTCTGACGGGCACGAACTTCTCGGTCGTCATGGCCGGCGGCGGGCAGGCGTGCAGCGTGTACTGGTGGGTTGCCGACGCCGCGACGATGACGACCTCCGCCTTCCAGGGAACCATCCTCGCGGGCGCGGCCAGCACGTTCACCGGCGGCAGCCTGATCGGGCGAACGCTGGCGAAAGGCGCCGTGACGTTGACTGGTGCCATCGTCTCCGCCTGCAGCAATTGACGCGGCCGGCGGCTCGCGGGTCTCCGCGAGCTGCCTGGTCGCAGCCGTGGGAGCGGTTCACGGAACGCGCAGTGAAGGCAGGCCCTGCGCCGCCTCGAGCCGCCCGGCGACGCCGGCCACTCCTCCGCCGGTGTCGAGGCCGATGCGAACCCTCACCTTGTAGCGGCTGTGCTCGTTGAAGTGGTCCACCGCCTCGATCAGCTCGAGCGCCAGGTGCGACGCACGGATGGTGTGATCCGCCACCGGATCGGACAGCCCCCAGACGGCGCAGCTGGCCGCCTCGAACACGCCCGGCCGGTCCTGGGTCGCGCCGGTGAATGCACCTCGCGCGTGTCCGAAGAGCTCGCTCTCGAGCAAGGTCTCGGTGATGGCGCCGCAGTTGACCGCGATGAGCCTTCGAGGGCGTGGATGCGAGTGCCCGCGCGACGCCACTCCTCGTCGCTGTCCCGTTTGAATTCGGTCCGCACCGTCTCGGCCATGCGCCAGCCATGCGCGAAGCCAAACTGCGTGAGGACGGTGCGAGACTCGCTACTTCAGATTGGAAAAGATCCTGCTTCATTTCGATGGGCCCGCGCTGCGGGGACGCCGCCAAAGTCGTGAGTAGCTTTAAATCCTTGAGCTATTGTGTTGGCTCGCAAGATGCTTCCATGCGGCTCATGACATGCCACCATGACGCATCCCGGGATTCCATCCGGTCAGGGGCGCACCAATCGAGGGCGAGCTCGAGCTCCTCCAGGACCGCCGCCGCCTACCTGCTGCTCACCGCATTGCTGCTGGTCTCGGTGGCCGCCTGCGGTGACGGCCGTCCGCCCTCGATCACGCCGTGGGGAGAGCCGACGGTCAACGCTCCGTGCGTCCAAACGTGCTCCATCACCGCCGTCTCGAGGTCGCCGAGGTAGGCGATGCGGCGGTCGGCCATCCGCGGAATCTCTCATGCACAAAACCGAGCGTCATCGGTGCCCTGAGCTGCGAGCGCACGGGGCTCACGCGCCCGGGCGCACGCCTGCGGCCGCGGCGACGTGCGGGCGGTGGTACCGAGCCGACCTCGCCGGCCTTACGTTCGGGGTGTCCCCAGCCCCAGGTCGCACGATGACGAAGCCATTCCGGATCGGCCAGATCGTCCCGAGCTCCAACACCACGATGGAGACGGAGATCCCGGCCATGCTGCGCGCGCGCGAGGCGATCCTGCCCGAGCGCTTCACCTTCCATTCGAGCCGCATGCGCATGAAGAAGGTGACGAAGCGCGAGCTCGAGGCGATGGACGCCGACTCCGACCGCTGCGCAGTCGAGCTCTCCGACGCTCACGTGGACGTCCTCGGCTACGCCTGCCTCGTGGCGATCATGAGCATGGGGCGGGGGTACCACCGCGTCTCGCAGGCGCGCCTGCACGAGCGCACCGTGGAGAACGGCGCGCCCGCACCGGTGGTGAGCAGCGCCGGGGCCCTCGTCGACGGGCTCCACACGCTCGGGGCGAAGCGCATCGCCGTCGTGTGTCCATACGTGAAGCCGCTCACCGAGCTGGTGGTCGACTACATCGAGAACGAGGGCCTCGAGGTCGCCGACTGGGTCGCGCTCGAGATCCCCGATAACCTCGAGGTCGGGGCGCGCGATCCGATGGCGCTCGTCGACATCTACCGGCGCCTCGACCTCGCAGGCGTCGACGCGCTCGTCCTCTCCGCGTGCGTGCAGATGCCGTCGCTCGCGGCGATCGCGGCTGTCGAGGCGCAGACGATGATCCCGGTGGTGTCCGCGGCGGTCTGCACGACGTTCGCGATGTTGACGGCGCTCGGGCTCGAGGCGCGCGTCCCGGACGCGGGCGAGCTGCTCTCGGGGCGCTACGGCGTCGGGCGAGCGGAGGGTACGACTCCGGGCCGGGCCGCCCCGCACGCGGAGCACCCGAGCCG
>JBJMQK010000211.1:0-30002 GCA_045802735.1 Anaeromyxobacteraceae bacterium
GCGCCGTCCGCGACGCGGCAGCCGATGCGGTACCCGTCGTACTTGATCTCGTGGATCCAGCGCACGCCCGCCGGCGGCGCCTTCACGAGGGTCGCGAGCTGGGCCTCGTAGGCCGGGAGCGGAGCCTCTCGCGCGCGCACCCCCGGGACATGCGCGCCGCGCCGCACGCCGCGCGCGGAAAAGCGGAGGGGCCCCCCGCGTCGCGGAGGGCCCCTCTCGATGCTCGGCTGCGCCGGGGCTACTTCTTCGCGGCCGGCTTCGACGCCGCGGCCGGGGCCTTCGGTGCGCTGGGAACCGGCGGGAGGACGTGATTGCCCTGCTCGTCCATGCTGGAGAAGAAGACCGCCTTCTCGGAGGTGGGCTCGGCCTTCATCGCGTGGCACACGGCGCAGAACTGGTCGAGGTTCTTCCCGCCCTTGGTGTCGACGCGGAGGTACTTGTAGTACGGGTTCGACGGGTGCGGATCGTGGCAGCCGATGCACTCGAAGCGGCCCTCGCGCATCAGCTCGCCGGGGACCTTCGCGACCTTCGGGTTCACGTGGTCGATGCCGAACGGGTGGCTGATGTGCTGAGCGATCGGGGCGAAGCCCTGGCCGCCCTTGTCGGTGTCCTGGTGGCAGGCGAGGCAGAGGGCCGTCGTGCCGGCGTAGGGCTGCTTCGTCTTCGGGTTCAGGTACTTCGTGTTCGCCGGGACGGCGAAGATGAGGTTGCCCTTCGCCGAGTGGAGCGAGTGGCAGCCGCTGCAGCCGACGGCGTCGTGGCCTCCCATTGCGGACGCGGCGAACGGGGCGACGAAGAGGGCGGCGAGGACGAGGTGTCGGACGAGCTTCATGCTTCCTCCTGCAGGAGCCTGCTCCTGGGGCGAGATGTGGCGGACGGCGGAGGCGGCAATCTACGCGGACTCGCGCGTGCGGTGCATTGACCGGCGGCAAGCTGTGGCAAGGTCAGGCCGTGTCCCGGGCCACCCACCCCTCGCTCCGGACCGGACGGTTGCGCGCGCGCGCCGACCGGCTAGGTTCGCCCCGGTGATCCCTCGCCCCTGGGCCGTCCTCCTCGATCTCGACGGTACGATCGTGGACACCGTGCCGTTCATCCTCGAATCGGTGCGCCACGCCTTCTCCGGGCGCGCGCGCTGCCCCACCGACGCGGAGTGGATCGCCGGGATCGGCTCGCCGCTGCGCGTGCAGCTGCGCGGGTTCGCGGAGGACGCCTCCGACGTGGAGGCGCTCGTGGCCCGCTACCGCGAGCACCAGATCGCGCACCACGCCCGGATGACACGCGCCTACCCGGGCGCGGTGGAGGCCGTCCGGGCGCTCCGCGCGCGCGGACACCCGATCGCCGTCGTCACCGGGAAGATGGCGGAGGGCGCGAGCCGGGCGCTGCGGCACGTCGGGCTCGACGGGGACGTCGATGCCGTCGTCGGCGCCGACGCCTGCCCCGAGCACAAGCCGCACCCGGGCCCGGTGCTGCTCGCGCTCTCCCGCATCGGCCGCTCGCCGGCGGAGGCGCTGTTCCTCGGGGACTCGACGGTGGACGTCGAGGCCGGGAACGCGGCGGGCGTCGTCAGCGTCGCCGCCACGTGGGGCGCCTGCGGGCGCGAGGCGCTCGCCGCGGTGCGTCCGGCGCGGTTTCTCGACGACATCGCGGCGCTGCCGGCGCTCGTGGCCGAGCTCTCCGCCGCGGACGCACCGGCGCCGTGAGCGCGTCCGCCGCCGGGCCCTCGGTCCGGATCGTCCTCGTGCGGCCGCGGAACCCCGAGAACCTCGGCGCCGTGGCGCGCGCGATGAAGAACTTCGGGCTCGCCGACTGGGCCGTCGTCGCGCTCGGGACGCACGACTTCGCCACGGCGCGGCGCGTGGCGGTCCACGCCGAGGACCTCCTCGATCGGCCGCGGCTCTGCGCGACGCTCGACGAGGCGGTCGCGGACTGCGCCTGGGTGGTGGGCACGAGCTCGCGGCGCGTGCGCGGGAAGCGCCGCCTCACGCCGGACGAGGTGGCGGAGGGCGCGCGCGAGCGCGGAGGACGCACGGCGCTCGTGTTCGGGGAGGAGCGGAGCGGCCTCGACAACGAGGCGGTCGAGCGCTGCCACGACCTGTCCGTCATCCCCACCGACGCGGCGCAGCCGTCGCTCAACCTCGCGCAGGCGGTGATCGTGTACGCCTACGCGCTGCGCCGCGCCCTGGCCGCGCCCGCCAGCCCCGCGCCGCGCCCGGTCGCCGCGACCGACGCCGAGCTCGTCCGCGTGGAGGAGGCGCTCCGCGCGGCCCTGCGCGGCGGCGGCTTCCTCGCCGGCCCGGAGCGGCACGCGGTGAAGGACCTCGCGGCGACGCTGCGGCGGGCGCGGCTCTCGCGGCGCGAGGCGCGGCTGTGGCTCGCAGCGCTCGCGAGGGTGGGGCGGGCGCTGGGGCGCTGAGGCGCCCTTCGACTCCGCTGCGCGGAGCCTGTCCTGAGCGTAGGCCGCGGAGCGGCCGGAGTCGAAGGGCTCAGGGCGAACGGAGGAAGACTCCGCTGCGCCACGGCTGCGTCGCGAGCGCGCGATGCAGACCTTTCCCGGAGCGCCGCGCGCCGCGGCAGGGAGGTTCGCATGTCGCTCACCAGGTTCACGATCTCGACGGTCGCCGCGCTGGCGCTGCTCCTCGGCCACGCCGACGCGCAGGGCTCCGCCGGGGCGTCGGCGGGCGGGACGACCGCCACCGGGCCGGTGGAGGGGTCGGGCGGCTCCGACGCGAAGCCGGCGAAGTCGTCCAGGAAGTCGGCGAAGAAGAAGGGGTCGAAGCACGCGAAGGCGACGTCGCGCGACAAGGCGCGGAGCGGCACCGACTCGTCGTTCCAGGGCGACTCGCAGGCGCAGACGAGCGGCGCCGCCGGCGTGAGCCCCGGGTCGGGGTCGTCCACCCACCCGCGCGGCTCCTCGACCGGGCTCGGCGGGAACGGCAGCGGCAACGGCTCGACGTCGCCGAGCGATCCGGGGACGACCGGCAACACCGGGAACACCGGCTCCGCGGGCACGCCGGGCAGCTCCGGCACGAGCGGCAGCGCCTCGCCGCCGAGTTCCGCGCCTCCCGGCGGGACGAGTCGCTAGCGGCTCGTCACCCCGCGACGACCTCGAGCACGCGCGTCCGCAGCACGCCGG
This sequence comes from Anaeromyxobacteraceae bacterium, assembly GCA_045802735.1. GTDB lineage: Bacteria > Myxococcota > Myxococcia > Myxococcales > Anaeromyxobacteraceae > Anaeromyxobacter_A. Next base: position 3,134 of record JBJMQK010000211.1, read on the forward strand.
CGGCCTCGATCGCGACGAGCGTCGGGACGGCGTAGGCGGCGCGCTCCACGACGCCCTCGACCGGCGAGTAGCTCCGCCCCGGGTCGCCGACGAGCACACGCGCGCCGCCGCGCACGAGCGTCCGGAACCAGGCGAGGCTCCGCTCAGCGAGCGGGCGCTCGTAGAACACGTCTCCGGCGAGCACGACGTCGGTGTCCGCGAGCGGGCCGCCGATGAGGTCGCCCGTCCGCGTCGCGACGACCTCGCCGTTGAGCGCGGCGTTCGCCTCGACGGCGACGTCGCAGAACGGGTCGATGTCACAGGCCGTCACACGCGTGGCGCCGGCCCGCGCCGCGGCGATCGCGACGAGGCCGCTCCCGGTCGCGAAGTCGAGCACGCGCCGCCCGCGCACGACCGACGCGTGGTCGAGCACGTACCGGGCGAGCGCCTGGCCGCCCGCCCATGGAAAGGCCCAGAAGGGCGCCGCGTCCCAGCCCGCGAGATCGGCGGCGGTCGCGTGCCACAGCGGCGTGAGCTCACCGGCGGTGAAGAGCGTCAGCTCGGGGACGAGCGGCACCGGCGCCGGGGAGGTCTGCTCGCGCAGGAACGCGAGCCGCTCCGCGCGCGCCCCGCCGGGTGAGCGCATCAGACGGCCTGCATGAGGAGATAGGCGAGCGCGTCGAGCGGGAGGACCTCGTCCGTGAGCCCCGCGAGGACTGCTTCGCCGTTCATGCCGAAGATCACCGATGAATCCTTGTCCTGCGCGACGACCGTGCCGCCGGCGGCGTGGAGCGCCGTGAGCCCCTGCACGCCGTCGCGACCCATCCCGGTGAGGATGAGTCCGAGCGCCGTCGGTCCGTACGATCTCGCCACGGACTCGAAGAGGTGCGACCCCGAGGGCTTGAAGCCTTCGATCGGGGGTCCGTCCGCGAGCGCGACGCGATCGCCCTGCACGCCGAGGTGGCGGCGGTCCGGCGCGAGGTAGACGGTCGCCGGCAACAGCGGCTCGCCGTGCTCCGCCACCTTGACGTGCAGTCGCGAGGACGCGGCGAGCCAGGTCGCGAGCCCTTCGGCGAAGCCCTCCGCGATGTGCTGCACGACGAGGATGGGCGCGCGGAAGTCGGCGGGCAGCTCCGAGAGGATGCGCGACAGCGCGGGCGGACCGCCGGTCGAGGCGGCGATCGCGACGATCCGCGCGCGCCCGCGCGGGCGGGGCGGCGGCGCCGCCGGGGAGGCACGCGGCGCGACGCGCGGCAGGAGCTTCACCCCGGCCATGGCGCGCGCCATGGTGAGGAGGTGGCGCGCCTCGCCCTCGAACTCGGGCGAGCCGGGCGCGGTGGGCTTCGGGACGACGGCGAGCGCCCCGGCCTTCATCGCGTTCAGCGCGAACCCGACGGCGTTCACGTCCTGCCCCGAGACCACCACGATCGGCGTCGGCACCTCGCGCATGATCTGCTGCGTCGCCTCGAAGCCGTCGACGCCCGGCATCTGCGCGTCCATCGTGATGAGGTCGGGCCGGAGGCTGCGCGTCAGCGCGACCGCCTGCGCGCCGTCGCTCGCGCGCCCCACGACGTCGAACCCGGGCTCGAGCTTGAAGATGCCCTCGAGCAGCGCGCGCGAGGCCTGCATGTCGTCGGCGATCACGACGCGGATCATGGCGTGGACTCCCCGAGCAGCTCCGCGATGGTCGCGAGGAGCTCCCGCTGATCGAACCCGGACTTCACGAGGTAGGCGTCGGCGCCCGCCTCGAGGCCGCGCTGCCGATCGGCGTCCGTCTCGAGCGCGGTGAGCAGCACCACCGGTAGCCTGGCGAAGCGCGGGCTCGCGCGCACGGCTCGCGCGAGGTCGAACCCCGTCATCCCGGGCATCTCCACGTCGGACACGACGAGGTCGGCGCCGTGCTGCTGCAGGAGCGCCCACGCCTGCTCGCCGTCGGGCGCGGTCAGGATCTCGTACCCGGCGGCCTCGAGGATGCTGCGGCCCAGCGCGCGCGTGGTCGCGGCGTCGTCGGCGAGCACGATGCGCTTCTTCCGGGCGTCCTCGGTCGCGCGCCGGGGCGCGGGCGCGGCCGTCGCGGCGTCGGCGCCGTCGAGGAGATCGGCCGCGGAGAGCACGACGGCGAGGTCGCCGCCGGGCAGCACCGCGACGGCGGTGGCGAGCGGCAGCCCGGCGAGCCGCGGGCCGAGCGGAGCGAGCGACAGCTCGCGCTCGGCGAGCACGTCCTCGACCGCGAAGGCCGCGCGGCGCCCGCCGTGCGCGAGGACGATGGCGAGGCGCCGCTCCTCGGGGCGCCAGGCGCCGGCGCCGAGGCCGAGGACGTGCGCGAGCGGGGCGAGCGGCAACGGCTGCCCGCCGAGGAGCACGGCGCGGCCCTCGCTCGTGCGCACCTTGTCGGCCGAGAGCCGCACGACGCGCTCGACGTCGAGCGCGCTCACCGCGAAGGCCTGACCCGCGTCGCGCACCAGCACCGCGCGGAGCCCGTACAGCGTCGCCGGCAGCGCCAGCTCGAAGGTGGCGCCGTGCCCGGGGACCGACGAGACGCTCGCCTCGCCGCGCAGCCCGCGCACCACCGCCGCGACCGCGTCGAGCCCGACGCCGCGGCCGGAGACGGCGGTGACCTCGTCGCGCGTGGAGAAGCCGGGCTGGAACACGAGCGCGAGCGCCCGCGCGTCGTCCTGCGGCGCGGCGAGCCCGCGCGCGCGCGCCGCGGCGCGGAGCCGGGCAGGGTCGAGGCCGCGCCCGTCGTCCGTCACCCGCACCAGCACGCGCTCGCCGGTGACCTGGGCGCCGACGTCGACGCGCCCGCGCGGCGGCTTCCCCGCGGCGACGCGCTCTCCCGGCAGCTCGAGGCCGTGGTCGACGGCGTTCCGCACGAGGTGCGCGAGCGGCTCGCGCAGCGCGTCGACGATGGCGCCGTCCACCTCGAGGCCCTCGCCGCCGACGCCGACCTCGACGTCCTTCCCCAGCTCGCGCGCGAGGTCGCGCGCGATGCGTTCGAGGCCGGCGGTCGCGTCGTGCCACGGCGCGAGCCGCAGCGCGCGCACCTCGGCGGTGAGGCGGCGGGTGCCCTGCGCGAGCGACCGGCCGTCCTGGAAGACCTGCGCGCGCAGCGCCGCGAGCCCGCGCTCGACGGCGTGGAGCCGCTCCTCCGCGGCGAGCGCGCCGCGCGCCGCGCGCTCCTCGGCGGTGGGTCGCGCGCCGTGCCGCGAGGCGAGCCGCGCGAGGGCCGGGCGCGCGACGCGAAGCTCGGCGCGGAGCCGCCGGACCTCCTGCGCGAGATCTTCCACCCTGTCGGCGCGCGCCTCGGCCTGCTGCGCCGTGACGATGAGCGCGGTCCCCGTGGCGGCGAGCGCGTCGAGGCGCTCCGGGGAGAGGCGGACGGAGGTGCGGCGCGGCTGGGTCGTGCCGGGCGCGGCGTGGGCGGTGGTCGGAGCAGGGGGCGGCGGCGGCGCTTCGACTCCGCCCGGCTGCGCCGGGCCACGCTCAGCGCGAACGGAAACGTCCTCCGGTGGAACCGGCGCAGCGGAGTCGAAGGGCGCGCTCGCCGCGATGCAGGCGTCGAGCCGCGCCGTCGCGGCGTCGAACGCTGCGCCCTCCGGCTCCTCGCCGGCCTCGAGCCGGCGCTGCGCCTCCCGGAGCGCGTCCACCGCGGCGAGCAGCGCCGAGGCGTCGTCGGCGGAGAGCACGCGCCCGCCGTCGCGCGCGGCGCCGAGGAGCGACTCCATCGCATGGCAGGTCGCCTCGATGCGCGGGAACCCCGCCGCGCGCGCCGATCCCTTGAGCCCGTGCGCCGCGCGGAAGACCGCGCGCAGGGTCTCGTCGCGGCCGGCGCCGGGGTCCGCCCGCTCGAGCGCGACGAGCCCCTCCTCGAGCGCCCGCACCTGGTCGGCGAGGTCGCCGACGAACGCGGCGCGGACGGCGGCGAGGAGCGCGTCCATCGCGCCTCAGCGCCCCGCCGACATGAGGAGCTGGCGCAGGCGATCGCCGAGCGAGGAGAGGTCCTTCGCGGCGAGCTCCGCCTGCTTCGTGGACGACACGTACTGGCTCGCCACCTGGCTGATGTCGCGCACGGCGCCGTTGATCTGGCCGATGCCGGTCACCTGCTGGTCGGCCTGGTGCGCGATCTCCGCCACGGCCTGCGAGAGCTGCGCGCCGAGGTCGGCGAGCTGGCGGATCACCTCGCCGGCGTGCTGGGCGGCGCGCATCGCCGCCTGGAGGCTGCGGGTGCTCTCCTCGGTCGTGAGGACGGTCCGGTTCGCGCGCTTCTGCACCTCGCCCAGCACCTGGCGCACCTCGGCCGTGGAGCGCCGCGACTGCTCGGCGAGCGACTTCACCTCCGTCGCCACCACGGCGAAGCCCTTGCCGTGCTCCCCCGCGCGCGTCGCCTCGATCGCGGCGTTGAGCGCGAGCACGTTCGTCTGCTCGGCGAGGTCGTCGATGAGCGCGGTGATGTCGCCGATCGCCGTCGCCTGCTCGGCGAGGTCGAGGATCGCCTGCGCCACGCCGTCGGCCTGGTCCTTGGCGCGCCCGATGACGTCCACGGCCTCGTCCACCGCGCCGTGCCCCGCGCGCGACAGCTCGTCGGAGCGCCGCGCCGTGTCGGCGGCGTCGCGCGCGCGCTGGGCGGCGCCCTGCGACGTGCGCGACACCTGCTCCAGCGAGGCGACGGTCTGCGACACGGCCGCGAGCTGCTGCTGTGCGCCCGAGGCCTGCTCGGTCGTGCTGGCGAGGATCTCGTTCGCGGCGGTGCCGAGGCGCGCGGCCGTCTCTCCGACCGCGCGGAACATCTCCTCGAGCTTCGCGCGCGCGTCGCGCTCGAGCGCGATGTTCCTGCGGAGCTTGCCCGTCATGTCGTCGAAGTTGCCCCCGAGGAGCGCCACCTCGTCGCCCCCGGCGACCCCCGCGGCGACGTCCGTCTCGCCCGCCGCGATGCGCTGGCTGACGTTCGCGAGCGTGGAGATGCGCGACGCCACCTGACGCGCCGCGAAGAACGTCCCCACGACGATCGCGATGAGGAGCGCGAAGAGGGCATACGCCCAGCGCGTGCGCGACGCGACCGCCTCGCGCAGCCGGCCCTCGGCCATCCGCGCCGAGCCCTCGAGGGTCGTGATGAACTCGGTGATCCGCGCGTCGAGCGCCGCGAGGTCGCCGGCCGCGGCGGAGGCGCTCGGCGCCGCGGCGATGCGCTCGACGAGCGGGCGCACCTCGTTCCGCCACGACCGCTCGCGCTCGTCGATCCGCTCCAGGATCCGCGCGTCAGCGAGCCCGGGGTGGCCGCGTTCGGGGTCGCCGCGGCGCAGCGCCTCGTAGCGTTTCTCGAGCGCCGCCATGCGCTGGGTCAGCTCGGCGCGGAGCCGCGGCTCCTCCTCGCGCGACGCGGCGAGGCGCCGGTGCGAGAGCGCGAGGATCATCCCGTAGTCCGCGTTCCCGTCCTGGAGCGTCTCGAGCAGGAGCGCGTCCTCGGTGAGCCCCTGCACGATGCGGATGCTCCCCACGAGCGCGATGCAGGCGACCGCGAAGGCGGCGACCCCGAGGCTCGACAGCTGGAAGACGATCGTGCGGTGAAAAGGGATGGCGCGGTTCATGGCCTCGTTCTGGGCGGAGCCGGCGCGGCCGGGTCGAGCAGCGCCATCGGGTCGAGGACGACGCGCGCGTCGTCCAGCACGCCGAGGCGCTGGGCGACGGGCTCGCCGAGGCGCTCCCGCGGGATGGAAAGCACCTCGACGCTGTCGGCCGCGACCGCCACCTCCGGCGCGCGGCGCCCGAGGACGACGGACCAGCGACGCGCGGCGGCCGGGGCGGCGCCGGGGACGCGGAACAGCGCCGGGGCATCGAGGAGCGTGAGCGGCGCGCCGTGCAGGTTCACGAGCCCTGCGACTCCGAGCGGCGCGCCGGGGAGGCGCGCGACCGCGCCGGAGCGCTCGACGCGCAGCACCGCCCCGAGCGGGAACGCGTAGCGCTCGCCCCCCGCGTCGAACGCGAGCGCGGCGACGCCGTCCGCGGTGCCGCTCGCGGCGACCGGCGTCGCGAGCGCCCGCGCCCGCTCGGCGAGGACGGTCTCGGCGCGCCGCGCGTCCTTCGGGCGCGCCGCCGCCGCGAGGCGCTCGCGCACCGCGGCCCAGTCGATCTCGCGGCGGGGACGCTCCACGTGCAAAAACTAACCCGCCGCCGCGGTTTGGCCGCCCGCCGCCCCAACGGAGCGGGGGCCGCGTCGTCGTTCACCCAACGTCACCCCCCGCTTTCCCGCCGAGCCGGGCGAGATGGTAGCGCGCGGCCGCGGCGAGGCCCGCCACCGACATGCCCTCGGAGAGCGGCACGTCGTCGTCGGGCCCCATCCGGCTGCACATCGCCTCCACGGTGCGGAACCCGCGCGCCGCGGCCGACGTGTCGCCGCGCTGCAGCCGCAGCAGCGCCAGGAAATGGTGCAGGAACGGGGCGCCCCGGTCGAGGTAGAGCGCCCGGCGCGCCGCGTCCTCCGCCTCGGCGAGGCGCCCGAGCTCGGCGAGCACCAGCGCGCGCTGGAGGTGGAGCGCGCGGCGCAGCGGCGAGCGCGCGAGCGCGGCGTCGATGTCCGCGAGCGCCTCAGGCAAACGTCCGGCGTCGAGGAGCGCGCGGCAGCGCGCGCACTCGAGGTCCTCGGGCGGGAGCGCGGCCGGCATCGGCGGTGTCGCCTCGGCGGGGCGATCCTTCACCTGCGGTCGTACGCGCTCCGTGCGCGCCAGCGGCTGGACGCCCGCGGGGGCGCGACGAACGGTCGCGGTCCGCGCCGGCGCCCGCGCCAGCTCGCGCCGCCCCGCGCCCGGGAGGCCCGCGCTCGCCAGCCCTGCGCCCGGGACCGCGACGGCGCGCACCCGCTCCGGACGACGGTAGGCGACGCCGTGCTCGCCCGACGCGATCTCGAACGGCGCGTGGCGCGCGAGCGGCGGGTCGGCGGCGCCGGGGACGAGCCACCCCCCTGGCGCGAGCGCCTCGAACATGCGGCGGGCGACGTCCGCGACGTGTGGCAGGTCGAAGTAGATGAGGACGTTCCGGCACAGCACGAGGTCGAGGTCGGCGAGGCCGCGGGCCGGAGAAGGCCACCCGGGCTGCACGAGGTTCAGCTGGAAGAGCGCGACCTGGTCCTTGATCGCGCGGTCGAGCCGGAAGCGGCCTGCCGCCTCCGCGAGGTGACGCCGCGCGCGGTCGCCGGGCTCGCCGCGCAGCGACCACAGCGAGTACTCGGCGCGGCGCGCGCGCGCGAGCGCGACCTCCGACAGATCGGTCCCGGCGATCGCGAAGCGCCCGCTGAGCCCCGCCTCGGCGAGCACGATGGCGAGCGTGTAGGGCTCCTCGCCCGACGCGCAGCCGGCGCTCCAGCCGCGGAAGAGGACGCGCTCGTCGCGGTGGCGCGCGCGCGCGGCCGGCAGCACCTCGCGCTCGATGAAGGCCCACTGCGCGGGGTCGCGGAAGAAGTAGGTCTCACCGACGGTGAGCTCCTCGAGGAGCGGCTGCATGGGTGCGGTCCCCGCGAGGAGCGCGTCGGCGTACGCGGGCGCTCCGGCGGCTCCTGCTACGGCCGCGGCGCGCTCGATCGCCGCCCACACCGCGGGGGCGCGGTCGTCGGGGAACGTGAGCCCGGCGCGCTCGCGCACGAGCGCGAGGAGCGGGCCGAGCGCGTGGGGCTGCGCCGTCATGGCGGCGCGGCGGCCTCCCGCGGCGCGTCGCGAAGCTCGGTGAACCGGTCGAGCGCCTGGACGAGGACGACCCCGTCGGCGACCCTCACGGCTCCCGACACGAGCGTCGAGCCGAAGCTCCAGCCGTCCGGGCCCTCGTCCGCCCCGTCGGGGAGGTCACGCACCTCCACGACGCGGTCCACCTCGAGGGCGACGAGGCGAGCGCCCGCCCGCGCGAGGATGAGGTGGCCGTCGGGGTCCGGCGGGCGGGGCGGGAGGCCGAGCCGCGCCCGCACATCCACCACCGGTACGAGCGTGCCGTGCACGTTGAGGACGCCGCGCAACCCCGCCGGCGCGCCCGGGACGGGCGCTGACGCCGCCATGCGCAGCACCTGGCGGACCTCGTGGGCCGGGAGCGCAAACGTCTGCGACGCGGCCTCGAACAGTAGATAGGCTGACATTCACAGATGACGCTGCCCATCGCGGTGGTCCTCGGCATCCTCGTCCTGTCCGTCGTGCTGTTCTCCTTCGAGCGCATCCCGCTCGAGGTGAGCTCCCTCGCCGTCGTCGCCTTGCTCGGGGTGACCCGCATCCTGAAGCCCGAGCAGGCGTTCGCCGGGTTCGCGAACGAGACGGTGGTCTTCATCTTCGCGCTCCTGGCGATGACGCAGGGGCTCGCCTCGACCGGGGTGATCCAGCTCCTCGGCCAGCGCCTCGCGGTGTTCGGCCGGTTCGGTCCGTTCCTGTTCGTCGTCGTGATGATGGTGGTCGTGGCGACCGTGTCCGGGTTCGTGTCGAACACCGTCACGACGGCGACGTTCCTGCCCGTCGTGATCGGCGCCGCGGACCGGGCCCAGGTGCCGCGCAGCCGCGCGCTCATCCCGCTCGCGTTCGCGGCGATGATGGGTGGCACGATCTTCCTCATCGGCACCGGCACGAACCTCGTCGTGAGCGGCGCCATGACGACCGTGGGGATGGCGCCGATCGGGTTCGCCGAGATGGCGCCCGTCACGGCGCCGCTCGTCGTGCTCGGCGTCGTGGTCACCGCCGTGCTGGGGCACTTCCTCTTGCCGGCGCACGCCGCGAGCGAGGACGACGACGGCGGCATCCCGGCCCGCGAATACCTCGCCGAGGTGATCCTGCCGCCGGGCTCGCGCTACGCGGGGAAGCCGCTGTCGGAGGTGACGCAGGGCCTCGGGCTGCGCGTGCTCGCGGTGACGCGCGCGGGCGCGACGCTGGAGGCGCACCCCGAGGTCCTGCTCGCGCCCGGCGATGCGCTCCTGCTCGAGGAGGACCGCGTCGACATCCTCCGCGTGAAGGACCTGCGGGGGCTCGAGATGCGCGCCGACGTCGACCTCCCCGGCGACGAGGGCGAGGGGGTCGTGCTCGCCGAGGCGACCGTGCCGGTGGGCTCGAGCCTCGTGGGGCGCTCCTTGCGCGAGGCGTTCTTCGCGGAGCACTTCGGCCTCGCGGCGCTCGCGATCTGCCGGCGCCCGGCCATCCAGCGGCTCACCCGCGTGCAGCTCCTGCGCGGCCTGTTCGGCGGCCACTCGCTGTCGACGCTGCCGCTCGCCGCGGGGGACGTCCTCCTCCTGCGCGGACCGCGCCACCGCCTGCGGACGCTCGGCGACGGCCAGGTCCTGTCGCTCCTCGGAAACGTCGAGTACCAGCCCGTGCGGTACCGGAAGGCGGTCATCGCCGTCCTGCTGTTCGTCGGCGCGCTCGCCTGCAGCATCCTGCACCTCCTGCCGCTCGCGGTCGCCGGGCTCGTCGGGATGCTGCTCATGATCGTCACCCGCTGCGTCGACGCGCGCGCGGCGTTCCGGGTCGAGTGGCGCATCCTGCTGCTCATCGGGTCGATGATGGCGCTCGGCACCGCCATGGAGGTCACCGGGACCGGCCGCCTCCTCGGGTCGCTGCTCGTCCCGCTCGCCGGCCACGTCGGCGCGCGGGGCGTGCTCGCCGCGCTGCTCTTGCTCACGGCGCTGCTCTCGGCGCCGATGAGCAACGAGGCGGCGGGGCTCGTGATGCTGCCGGTCGCGACGGGCGTCGCGTCGCAGCTCGGCATCGACGCGCGGCCGCTCGCCATCGGCGTCTGCATCGCCGCGTCCTGGTCGTTCATGCTGCCGCTCGAGCCGTCCTGCGTCCTCGTGTACGGGCCGGGGCGTTACAGGTTCGCCGACTTCCTCAGGATGGGGACGCCGCTCACGGTGGTGCTGCTCGGGCTCCTCACCGTCTTCATCCCCCTGCGCTGGCCGTTCTGACGCACGGGGCTTATCTGACCGCTCGTGTCCCGCGCCGAGACGCAGGAGTCGATCCAGCGCCAGATCCGCGCCGAGAAGGCGGGCGCCCTCCGCCACGCGTTCGAGCGGCTCGAGGCCGCGCTCGCGGCGCTCGCGGCGCACGACGCGAGGGGCGCGGGAGCCGGAGAGGCTCGCCGGCTGCTGCTGGAGGAAGCTGGTGAGCGGCTGTGGTTCATCGTCATCCAGCGTGAGGCGATGGGGCTGCGCCGGCACGACGTGCTGTACGACGTGCTGAGGATTCCCGGGGAGGTGCGGATGGCGATGGGGCCGAGGGGGAGGCGGTAGAGGTCACCCGAGCAGGAACGCGAGCCCGCCGAACACGGCGGCGCCGGCCGCGAGCCACGCCACCGAGTCACCCACGCGGCCGGTGTGGAGCGCGCGAAGGGCGTGGATCGACGGCACCCACACCCGCCGCGCGACGCGGCGCACGGAGGGCGGCAGCTCGGTCCGGCGCAGGACGCCGACGGCCAGCGCCAGGGCCGCGAGCGCGGCGGCGGCTCCGCGCTCCGTTGCCTTCCGGCGCTCGCCGGGCGCGTCGGGCCGGGTCGTCGCTGCGGGGATCGGCGTCTCGCGCATCACGCGCGCCGCGTAGGCGCGACCGTCCACGAGGCGCGCGCCGGCCGCGCGCGCACCGTCCGCGAACCCCGGCGCCGTCCCGGCCACCGCTGCGAGCGCGAGCAGCGCGAGCGCGGGCAGCGCCATCGTGAGCGGCGTCCCCCGCGACCGGCGCGTCTCCGGCGGCTCGGACGTCTCGCCGCCCTCGTCCGGCGCCTCGGGGAGGCGCGGCCCCATCCCCGCGAAGATGCGCAGCGTCGCGCGCAGCACCGCCGCCCCGGTGACGACCGATGCGACGAGGAGCACCGGGCCGAGCCGCCCCCACCCCGCGTCCTCGAGCGCGCGGTGGAGGAGCGCCTCGCCCGTCGCGGTCGCGAACGGCGGCGCGCCCGCGAGCGCGAGGCCGCCGACGCCGAGCACGAGCGCCGGCGCGACGAGGCCGCGGCCCTTGCCGCGGAGCGCCACCTCGTCCACGGAGCGCAGCCGGTGCAGCACGAGCCCCGCGCCGAGGAAGAGCGCCCCCTTCACGAGCCCGTGGCCGAGCGCGTACGCGGCGGCGGCAGCGCTCGCCTCCGGCGTCGCGATCCCGACGGCCACGAGGATGATCCCGGCGTGCGAGATCGTCGAGAACGCGAGCAGCCGCTTCAGGTGTCGCTGCGCGAACGAGAGCGCCGCGCCGGCGACCGCGGAGAGCGTGCCGAGCCCCACGAGCAAGGACCCCGCGCCCGCGCCGCCAGGCGGCACGACCGACGCGAACACCGTCGCGTCGAGGCGCGCGACCGCGTAGAGGCCGGCGGGTACCATCGCGCCGGAGAAGAGCGCGCACGCCGGCGCGGGCGCGACCGCGTGCGCGTCGGCGAGCCAGAAGTGGAACGGGACCGCGGCGGCCTTCACGAGGAACCCACAGCTCACGAGCCCGAACGCCGCCGTCGCGACGGCGCGCGGCGCGCGCGGCACCGCCCCGGCGAGCTGGGCGATCGAGAGCGCTCCCGTGGCGCCGTAGAGCAGCGCGAGGCCGAGCAGCACCAGCGCCGCGCCGATCGTGTTCACCACCGCGAAGTGGAGCGCCCCCTGGAGCGTCGCCGGGTCCTCGCTCTTGTACCCGGCGAGCGCGTACGCCGAGACGCTCATCAGCTCGAAGAAGACGAAGAGATCGAAGAGGTCTCCGGTGAGCCCGAACCCGACGAGCCCGGCGAGGAAGAGGAGCACGAGCGCCTGGAAGTGCCCCTCCGCGGACTCGTAGTACCTGAGCGAGAAGACGAGCGCCGCCACCGCGAGGACGCCCGAGAGCGTCGCGAACCCGGCGCCGACCGCATCGACCGCGAGCGCCACCCCCACCGCGACGTCGCCGCGCGGTCTCCACCCGCCGAGCCAGGTGACGAGGAGGTCGTCGCGCGCGGCGAGCGCGAGCCTCACCGCGAGCGCGGTCGTCGCCGCGGCGGCCGCGAGCGCGACGGCGTCGCGGGCCCAGCGCGGCAGGCGGTGGCCGAGCGCGCCGAGGAAGGCCGCGGCGGCGAGGGGCAGGACGATCGCGATGGCGCCCATCACGCGCGACCCGCGCTACCCGCGCAGCCTGTGCAGCCGGTCCGGGTCGAGGGTGCCAGCGCGCTCGTGGACCTGCACCGCGAGCGCGAGGAGGAGCGCCGTCACGGTCGCGCCGACGACGACGTCGGTGAGCATGAGCGCCTGGACGATGGGGTCGGCGACCGGACCCGCGGCCGGGGGCGCGCCCGCGATGACGACCGGCGCCGTGGCGCCCGCGCGCCAGCCGACGCCGAGGAGGACGAGGTAGGTCGAGCTCTGCACGACGGAGAGGCACACCACGAGGTGGACGAGGTTGCGGCTCGTCGCGACGCCGTACAGGCCGCAGGCGAGGAGCCAGGCGGCGACCGCCCACGGCAGGTGCGACAGGACCGCGCTCACGGCGCACCCCGCCGCAGCCGGCGCCGCAGCGCCTCGGCGAGGAACGCCGCGAGGAGGAGCACGATCCCGGCGGCGACCTCGAGCGCGACCGCCACGTTCGCGGCGAGGATGGTCCCGGAGGAGAGGACGTCGCCCGCCTCGCCGAGCGGCAGCACGTTCTCGAGGAACGCGCGGCCGGCGAGGAGGCCGAGGAACCCGAGCGCCACGAACGCCGCCGCCCCGGCGCCCTCGCCGAGCGCGATGAGCCAGCGCGGCGCGATCTTCTCGAAGACGCTCACCTCCATCGCGAGGTAGGTCGCGAGCGGCGCCGTGGCGAGGACGACGCCGCCCTGGAACCCGCCGCCCGGCGAGACCTGGCCGTGCGTCGCCATGTAGAGCCCGAAGCACACGGTCGCGCCGGCGAGCCCTGCGCCGAGCACGCGCACGGCGCCGCTCGTCCGGGGCGGCGAACGCGCGGCCGAGGCGTCCTCGTCGGTGACGTCCTCCTCGTCGTCGCGCCGCCGCAGGATCGTGAGCACGCCCACGACCGCCGCGAAGAGGATGAACTCCTCGCCGATGGTGTCGAAGCCGCGGTAGTCGAAGTTCACCGCCGCGACGACGTCCTGCGCCCGCCGCTCGGGCACGGACCGCGCGACGAGGAGGTCGCCGTAAGCGCTCGCGCCCGCCCCCGACGGCGGGAGCCCGCGGAACGCGGCGCCGAGGAGCGCCGCCAGCCCGGCGATCCCGATCGCGAGGAGGAGGGTGCGGGGGCGGACGCGGCGGCGCCGGAGCGTCACGTCCCGGTCCTCCGCCGCGCCGCGCTTCGCCGCTTCTCCTCGGCGTCGCGCCGCACCTTGGCGAGCGTGAGCAGGATCATGAGCGGGAGGGCGACCGCGCCGACGACGATCTGCGACAGCGCGACGTCGGGGGCCTGGTACAGGAGGAACAGCAGCGCGAGCACGATGCCGAGGAAGCTCACGACCATGGCCTGCGCGAGCGGATCGCGCGTCGCGACGACGCCCGCGCCGGCCGCGGCCGCGAGGAGGAGCGCCGCCGCGCGCAGGGCGTCGATCACCGGACCTCCTCGGCGGCGCCCTGCGGCGGTCTCGGCGGCCAGGCGCCGTGCCGGTGCACGAACGCCGCGCGCGCCGTCGCGTGCGAGACGACGCCGTTCAGGGCCGTGAGGAGGAGCAGCACGAGGATCGGCTTCACGGCGGCGCGAGGCCCCGCGTCGAGGCCGATCGCCAGCGCGAGCAGCGCCGCGCCGACCGTCGCCGCCGGGGCGAGGAAGTGGAGGCGCTGGAAGGCGTCGTGCATCGCCCACACCCCCACCGCCGAGGCGAGCGTCACGAGCACGGCCACCGCGGCGAGGACCGCGACCACCACGTGGAGCACGGCCATCACAGCCACCGCTCGAGAAAGCGCGCGAACACGAGGCCGCCGCCGAACGACATCAGCGCGAGCGCGAGCGCGGCGTCCTGCAGCTCGGGCCGGCCGAACGCCTGCGCCACCGCCAGGAAGAGCAGGGCGAGCGTGACGGACGCCATCTCCAGCCCGCAGAGCCGGTCGACCGGATCGCCGCGCAGCACGACGACCCCGCTCGGCAAGAGCGCTGCGGCGAGCCCGGCCGCGGCGAGCGCGAAGGTCACGCGCGGACTCCGAGGTTCCGCGCCAGGGTCGAGGGTACGGCGCGCCGGAACTGGTGCACCCACAGGAGGCCGCGCTCGAGGTCGATGCCCAGGGCGACGGAGTCCGGCGTCGCCGAGAGGTACGCGACGGCGAGCGCCCGTCGTGCGCGGTCGCGCGGGTCGTCTCGGCCGCCCACGTCGATGGGGAGGGCGAGGAGGAGCGAGGGCGCGGGGCGTCCAGCGAGGTGGCGCGCCAGCACGCCGAAGATCTCGACGGTCCCGGTGACCGACGCCCAGGGGAGGCGCCACGCCTGCGCGACGTGCCGCGCCGCGCCCTTGAACGTCGCGCCGTTGTGGCGCCATACGATGAGCGACGCGCTCCCGGCGATCGCGGCGGCGACGGCCCCGACGGCGAGCTCGTTCGGCGCGGCACGCAGCGTGAACCCCATCCAGGCCAGGAAGGCGAGCGCCGCGTGGACGAGCCACTCGGCGGCGGAGCGCAGGGGGCGGGGTGGGGCGGTCATGGGGCGCGCGTCGCGCGCGCCTCACGGTACGCACGGCGGAGCGGAACGAGCGGCCTCCCGTGAGGGCGCGGCCGCGAAAGGGGCGCAACGCGCCTGCCGACCTCAGCGGGACCGTTCCGCCGGCGGCGCGCAGGCGCCCTCGAGCGGCAGCCTCACCGTGAAGGTGGTCCCGGCGCCGGCGCTCGACGTGACGGTGACGTGGCCGCGGTGCGCCTCGACGATGTGGCGCACGATGAAGAGGCCGAGGCCGACGCTGCGGAGCGGTGGCTCGGAGGGGGTGTCCTGCGACGCGCCCCGCTGGTACGGCTCGAAGACGTGCTCGAGGAGCGCCGGGTCGATCGGCGCCCCGACGTTGTGCACCGACAGCTCGCCCTCGCCGCCGCGCGCCGCGACCCTCACCGTCACCGTCGAGCCGGGGGCGCCGTACTTGAGCGCGTTCGTGACGAGGTTGGAGATCACCTGCGCGAGGCGGTGGCGGTCCCACTCGCCGGCGACGGGCTCGCCGGCGTCGAGCCGCACGGTCCGCTCGGGGAAGACCGACGCGAGCTCGTCGAGCGCCTCGCGCACGGCCGCGGCGAGATCGGTGCGCTCGCAGCGCAGCTCGATCCCGCCGCCCATCCGCGCCGACCCGAAGTCGAGGAGGTCCACGATGAGCCGGCCGGCGCGCTGACCGCTCGCGAGGATCCGGGCGACGGAGGCGGTCTGCCGGTCGTCGAGCCCGCCGCGGCGCAGGAGCGCGTCCGCGCCGAGCACGATGGCATTGAGCGGGTTGCGCAGGTCGTGCGAGACGATGCCGAGGAGCTGGCGCTCGAACTCGCGCGCCTGCTCGCGAGCGAGCTCGGCCCGCCGGCGCGCGGTGACGTCCCGGAAGAACACCGCCATCCCGCCGCCCGTCACGGGGTACGCGGTGACGCTCGTCCACAGGTCGAGCGGCGCGTAGTAATCCTCGAAGTCGCTCGCGACGCGCTCGTCCATCACGCGGCGGTACTCCCGCGTGTACAGGCTGTCGGCGGCGAGCTCCGGCCAGACCTCCCAGTACGTCCTGCCGACGGTCTGCGATCGCGGCTTGCGCGAGATCGCCTCCTGCCGGCCGTTCACGCGCACGATGCGCCATGTGCGATCGAGCTCGAAGAAGGCGTCGCCCAGCTCGAGCAGCTCGGCGGCGTGCTGTGCCTGATCGGCGAGGCTCGCGAGGCGCGCCTCGTACTCGCGCAGCGAGGCCTCGCGCTGCGCGCCGAAGTCCGACACGGCCTGCGCCACCGCCACGTCCACCGCCTCGAGCAGCGCAGCGAGCTCGGCCGCGGAAACCGTGACCCCCGCCTCGCGCGCGGCGCCGAGCACGAGGTCGCGCAGGAGGCCGTACTCGCGGACGATCTGGGGGAGGCTCGCCCCCGCGTGGTAGCGCTGCACCCCGTGCGCCGCGCCGATGCGCGCCGAAGCCGCGGGACCGCCCGCGCCGGCCGGCTCCTCCTCGAGGCTCCGCAGCACCGACGCCAGCTCGTCCACGAACGCGGGCATGTGGTCGACGAGCTCGGCGCGCGTCAGGCCACCCCCCGCGATCGTGCGCTCGACCGCGCGCACCCATCGATCGATCAGCTCCTCCTTCCGCACCTCGAGCAGTCGAGCGACGTCCGACATGCACCTAACCTTGTCGCGCCGGGCGGGCTCCGCCACGACGCCCCGAGAGCGGGCGAGCGGCCGGCGCGCAACCGGTCCTGGCGCGTACCGCAGCGAGCGCTACGCAACGTACGACGACGAGCCGATCCGGGAGCAGGAGCGGGCGAAGCGCCGGAAGTGATCACCCGCGCGCGGAGGGGAGCGCCGCAGCGGGCGGAGCCTCCTCCGCGGCGACGCGCAGGCGCTTCACCTCGCCGTGCACGCGCTGTGGGTACACCTGGAAGCGAGCCGGGACGGCGCCGCGCCGCAGGTGCTTGCGGATGCGGCTCGGTCCGGCGTTGTACGCCATGAGCGCGGAGTCGACGTCCCCGAACGCGTCGACGAGCCGCCGCAGGTAACGCACGCCCGCCTGGACGTTCGCGACCGGGTCGTGCGGATCGGCCGGCGGGAGCCCGGCGCGCGCCCTCTCGAGGCGCATGGTGGGCTCGAGCAGCTGCATGAGGCCGCGCGCCCCGGCCTCGGAGATGGCGCGCGGGTCGAACGAGGACTCGGTGTGAATGAGCGCGAGCACGAGGAACGGGTCGAGACGCGCCCGCTCCGCCTCCGCCACGATGGCCCGCGCGAGCCGCGTGTGCAGGCCGGGGCTCTCCGCCGGCATGCGCGCGGCGACGTGGCGGTGGACGCGCTTCGCGAGCGCCGCGCGGTCGCTGCGTGCGCGCTCCTCCGCGGCGGCTCGCTGCTCGGCCTCGGAGCGATCGGGGATGACCCGCCGTGCCTGCGTGGCCGCCGGGTCGACCTCGCGCGGCGCGCTCGCCGCCTGCGAGAGGTTTCCGGCGCACCCGGCGAGCGCCGCCGTCGCCGCCGCGATCGCGAGGTGCTGCCGGGCGAGCTCGACGAAGCGCGAGAGCTTCCTCCGGACCGTGCGACCCGACACGCCGAGCGCCTCGGCCACCTCGCGCGGCGCGCGGCCAGCCACGATGACGCCCTCGGCGACGGCACGCGTCGCGGCGTCGAAGCGTGGGAGCGCCTCGGCGAGGAGGGCGCGATCCGGATACACGGGCGCGACGGCGCAGGGCGGCGCCTCGACCGGATGCGCTCGCGGGGCGATCGCGCTCCCGCCCTGCACGGGCAGCGCAGCGATGCGGCTCGCGAGGTCGCGGGCGTGCTCGCCCTCCTCGTCCATGAGCTGCCGGAAGAACGCGCGCGTCGCCGGGTCGGCGAGGTGCTCGAGCGACGACGCGAAGAAGGCGTGCGCGCGGCGCTCGGCGGCGAGCGCCACCTCGAGGGCCTCGCGCGCGGTGCGCGGCAGCGCGTCGTCGTCCACGTCCGGCCGCTCGACGCCGTCCTCGAGCACGGAGATCTCGAGGCGCGGCGGCGCGCCGCGGAAGAGGCTCGCGCGGCGCGCGAGCAGCTCGCTGCGGTGCGCGTGCTCCCGCTCGACCATCGCCCGGCAGACGTCGCCGGCGCCGCCCGCGTCCGAGCCGAGCAGCGCCGCGAGCTCCTGGTAGCGGAGCAGCGCGTCCTCCTCGATCATGATCGCGAAGTCGTACGCGTCGCGGAGGCCGAGCGTCGTGAAGTCGATCATCCCGTGCATGAGACCCTCCCGCCGCACGACGAACCCACGGTCCGTCCGTACGGTACGTGATCCGGAGCGACGCAGCGTTGACCTGCGCCAATCGCCGCGGGTCCCTGGCGCCGTCACATGGGGCTGTACGGAGCGTCCGCACCTCTCGCACCCGCGGCCCCGCAGTCGGTTGCGCACCGCGGCGCGCGCGCGATCCGCGTCGCGAAGGTGCACGCCAGCCGTCCGCCCGTTACCTCGCTCCCATGCCTCGCACCTACGACGTCGCGATCATCGGCGCGGGGCACAACGGCCTCGTCGCCGCGGCGTACCTCGCGCGCGCCGGGCTCTCCGTCGTGGCGCTCGAGCGCCGGCACCTCGTCGGCGGCGCGTGCGTCACCGAGGAGACGTGGCCCGGCTACAAGGTCTCGACGGCGTCGTACGTCGTGTCGCTGCTCCGGCCGGCGATCGTCCGCGACCTCGACCTCGCGCGTCACGGCTACCGCGTGCTGCCGCGGAACCCGTCGTCCTTCACGCCGCTCCCCGACGGTCGCGCGCTGCTCCTCGGCTCCGACCGCGCCGCGAACGCCGCCGCGATCGCGCGCTTCTCGACGCGCGACGCCGAGCGCTACCCCGCGTACGAGGCGTTCCTCGAGCGCGTCGCCGCGGTCCTCGAGCCGCTCCTCGACGACGCGCCCCCCGACCCGTTCACGCGCACGCCGGGCGAGCTCCTGCGCGCCGCGCGCATCGGGTGGCGGCTGCGCTGCCTGGGCGCCGACGGGCCGGCGGCGATCGAGCTCCTCACCGGCGCGGCGCGGCCGATCCTCGAGCGCTGGTTCGAGTCGGCGCCGCTCCAGGCGACGCTCGCGACCGACGCCGTCATCGGCGCGCTCGCGTCGCCTTCCACCCCCGGCACCGCGTACGTCCTCTTCCATCACGTCATGGGCGAGGCCGGCGGCGCGCGCGGCGTGTGGGGCTACGTGCAGGGCGGGATGGGCGCGCTCTCCGAGGCGATCGCGGCGGCGGCGCGCGCCGCCGGGGCCGAGATCCGCACCGGCGCCGAGGTCGACCGCGTGCTCGTGCGGGACGGCCGGGCGGAGGGCGTCGTGCTCGCCGGCGGCGAGGAGATCCGCGCCCGGCGCGTCGCGTCCGGCGCCGACGCGCGCGTCACCTTCTCCCGCCTCGTCGGCGAGGAGCACCTGCCGCCCGCGTACGCAGCGGCGATCCGCTCCCTCGACTACGGCAGCGCGTCGCTCAAGATCAACCTCGCGCTCTCGGAGCTGCCCGACTTCACCGCCGCGCCCGGCACCGCGCCGGCGCCGCACCACCGCGGCACGATCCACGTCTCGCCCGACCTCGACTACATCGAGCGCGCGCACGACGACGCGCGCGCCGGCCGCCCCTCGCGCGAGCCGGTGCTCGAGTGCACGCTGCCGTCCGTCGTCGACCCGACGGTCGCGCCACCGGGCCGCCACCTCATGAACGTGTTCGTGCAGTACGCGCCGTACCGCCTCTCCGAGGGGAGCTGGGACGACGAGAAGGAGCGCTTCGCCGACCGCTGCCTCGACGTGCTGGCCCGCTATGCACCCAACGTGAAGCGCGCCGTCGTCGCGCGCGAGGTGCTGTCGCCGCTCGACATCGAGCGCCGCTTCGGGCTCACCGGCGGCAACATCTTCCAGGGCGCGATGTCGCCGAACCAGCTCTTCTTCCTGCGCCCGGTGCCGGGCTGGACCGGGTACCGCACGCCGGTCGAAGGGCTCTACCTCTGCGGCTCCGCGGCGCACCCGGGCGGCGGCGTGCTCGGCGCGCCGGGGCGGAACGCGGCGCGCGTCATCGCGAAGGACGCTCGGCGGGCGCGGTAGGTCTCGACGTGAGCGCCGCCATCAGGCCGCCCGGCCCGCGGACGCTCAGCCCCGCCGGCTCGTGGCTCGCGTTCGCCCGCGACCCGCTCGCCTTCCTCACGCGGGCTCGCGCGCGAGCACGGCGGCATCGCGGAGTTCAGGATCGGGCGCAGCGCGTGCGGCTCGCGCCGCGCCGCCGACGCTGCTGCCGCGCATCACGCTGCGGCCCGGCGGCGGCGTGCCGGTGGTGGTCGAGCGGCGCGGGTGATGGGCGCCGCGCGGTGAACGCCGGTGCCCCTGGTCACTGCGGCCGGCAAGCGATCGCCGGCGCCGCGCTCCCGCCGAGCTTCGCCGCGAGCTGCGCCTCGCCACGCGCGTCGGCGCAGCGCCCGTCCGCGGCGAGCGCCTCGGCGAGCACCGCGTGCGCCGCGGCGAGCCGTGGCTCGAGCTCCAGCGCCCGGCGCGCCGAGTCCGCCGCCGCCGCCGCGCGGCCGCGCTCGAGGAGCCGCTTCGCGAGCTGCACGCGCCGCATCGCCACGTCGCGCGGCGCGTTGTCCCTCGCCGCGGGCGGCGCGACGATGGCGCCCATCTCGGCCTCGCCGATCTCGCCGAGCAGGAGGCGAACGCGGCCGCGGAGCCGGTCGAGCTGGTTGATCTTGAGGAAGTGCTGGTACGCGAAGAGCCGCCCGCGCGCGTCGGCGATCCCCGTCACCGGGTGGAGCCGCACGCCGAGCGCGCCGTAGAGCGCGTCACCGACGTCGACGAGCACCGGCATGCGCAGGCCGGCCTCCTTCACCACCTCGCGCACGGAGTCGACGTCGTACGCGTCGGAGGTGACCGCGACGAACCGCACCGACTTGCCGTCGAGCTCGCGCTCGAGCGCCGCGAGCTGGACGAGCGTCGCGAGCGAGTGATCCTGGCCCGGGCGGAAGAAGACGAACACGTTCGCGCGCGCCGACCCGAGGACGTGCGCGCGGCCGCCGTCGAGCGTCGGCAGCTCCGGGTTCGGCAGCGGGTCGCCGATGCCCACGCCCTCGAACGCCGCGGCGTCGCGCGCGGCGAGGAGCGCGGCGAGCGCGACGGCGACGGCGACGGGTCGGGGCGGGGCGACCATCCGTCCAGCCTGTCACGGTCCGCGGCCGCACCGCCATCCCGTCTTTCCGCGTCGGTGGGTGGAAGTAGTCACCTCCGCGGCCGCGCCGCACCCGTCACCTCCGCGGCCGCGCCGCACCGGTCACCTCCGCGGCCGCGCCGCACCGGTCACCTCCGCGGCCGCGCCGCACCGGGGAGACCCGTGTGCGAGTCGCGCACCAGCGGCATCCCGTACTCGCCGTCCGAGTACCACAGGAACCGCACGAACTCGACGTCGGCGAACTCGCCGGGCCGGTGGTCGTGCCGCAGCGGGGCGTCGAGCGCGAGGCGATCGCCGTCGACGCCCGCGATGCGGCGGATCTCGGTGCAGCGTTCGGCGTCCGCCGGCGGGGCGTCCGGCGGCGTGCCGTCCGGCTGCGCCGGCGGGCACCGCCCCTCGCCGAGCCCGACCGCGATCCACACGCCCGGCCGCAGCCCGCGCGCGTGGTTCACCTCCACCGCGGCGTCGCCCGCGGCCGCGCGGCGCGCGAGGGTCCGGCCCGAAGCGCGGTACGGCTCGGCGTGCTGCGAGAAGGCGAACCCCGCGGCGACGCCGTCCGACGCCTGCGGGTCGGACTTCACGAAGTGCGTGGTGAGGTCGGGGCGGGCGTGCTCGCGCCGGCCGTCGCGCTCCTCGGCGTCGTCGACGTACAGCACGTCGATGCAGTCGAACACCTGCGCGACGAGCACGTCGCCCTGGCGCGGCGCCGGTCCCGGGGGCGGCGGCGGGGCCGTGGCCGGCGCGTGATACATCCTGCCCTCCGGCGTGCGGTCGCCGCCGAGCAGCTCGCCGCGGACGGCCGCGACGGAGTAGACGCGCCGCTGGCGGTGTCCCTCGCGCACGAGCGCCCGCGTCGGGCAGACGCCGCCCGGGTTCTCGGAGGTGGCCCACTCGCCGCGCCACGGCGCCGGGGTGTGCCCCGCGCCGGCGAACGGCGGGCGCTGTCCGGCGTGCGGGCGCAACAGCGGCCACGCGTAACGTCCGGTCGCGGGGTTGAACAGGATCGGGGGCCGCGTGCCGTCGGGTCCGGGCTCGCCGAGGTAGAGCGGGCCCTCGGGTCCGTCGGCGCGGTCCCAGTCCCAGACCGTCGCGTCGACCGGGTGGAGCGGGCGGCCGCGCGGCGGGAGCTGCGCCTCGACGAGCGCCGCGAGCGACACCTCGGCGCGCCGTGGCTCGGCCGCCGCGGCGGCGACGACGCGCCTCCCGCCGACGACGCGGCCGACGAGGCCGCGCGAGGTGACCGCGCGCGGCGGCGGGGCGGTGCGAGGGAGCGGCGCCAGGTCCGGTTGCAGCGTGTCGTACACGCGCCAGAGGCCCCACTCGCCGGCCTCCGCGTGGCCCTCCACCGCGCAGCGCAGCAGCAGATCGCCGGGCGCGCGCTGGCAGCCGCCGGCGCCGCAGTCCATCTCGGCCTCGAACGCGTCGCCCGGGTCGAGCGCCTGGGCGTCGCTGCGCAGCCAGGGTGCGTGTCCGAACGGCGGGTGATCGGCGAGCCCGAACGCGACGAGCGGCGGCCCCACCTTCGTGCGGCGCTCCCAGCGCGTCGCCCCGCCGTGCAGCTTGAAGGCGTGCTGTCCGCGGCCGCCGCCGTGGAGGACGCGCACCTTGGTCGGCTCGCCGAGGTACGACCGGAGCACGGGCGTCGAGGGGTCACCATAGGTGTACGACGAGAAGGCGAGCGCGTCGCTCGCGCCCGCCGCGATGAACCGCTGCCGCACCGGCTCCGAGCGGCCGTTGAGCGCGGGGGTGCCGTTCACGGCGTGCTGGAGCACGACGAACTCGCGGAAGGCGCCGGAGGGCGCGTCCACGATGGCCTGCCAGCTCGCGCCGGTGAGGGGTGCGCCGGTGGCGACGTCTCGCCACGTCGCGCCGCGCGCCTCGACGACGACCGCGCCGAAGAGCCCGTGGGCGCCGCGGCCGTCGCCGTGGCGGTCGAGGTCGTGGACGAGGTAGGCGCGCTCCACCTCGGGCGTGTCGGGGATGGCGACGCGGTAGACGAGGGTCTCGCCCGGCGCCGCGGCCGCATCGGGAGGGAGGGGTCGCCCGGCGCGCTCTGCCTCCCAGGCCAGCCCGTCGAGGTGAAAGGCGGCGGGCGCGGCGAGGCGGTTCGTGAACCTCACGGTGAGGCAGTCGCCGGCGTTCGCGCGGACGACGAGCGGCTGCGCCGCATCGCGGCCGAGCCCGGGGGTGACGCGGCCTTCGAGCGGGGCGCGCTCGCGGGCGCGGACCGCCGGCACGTCGCCGTCGAGGACGAAGAGCGACGCGCCGGCGTCGTGGTCACCGTAGCGGTCGAGCGTGAGGTCCACGGGGATCGCGGAGACGTCGTAGGACCGGACGGGCGCGCCGGGCGCGCAGGCGGCGGCGGCGCCGGGCGCGACCGGCCGATCCGCACGCGCGGCGGCCGCCGCCGTGATCGCCGCGCCGAGCGCGCAGGCGCCGGCGAGGAAGGCGGCGCCGCGGCCCCTCCGCCCGCGGTCGTCGAGGGCGAGCGCGACGCCGAACCCCAGGACCGCGGCAGGCGCCAGGAGGAGCGCGGTGCGCGCGGCAGCGAGGAGGTCGTCGCGCAGCGCCGGAGCCGCGACGGCGATCGCCGACGAGCAGAGCCACGCGCCGCGCGTCACGGGCGCGGCGGCGAGCGCGTCGATGTCGCCGTCGCCCGCCGCCGGCGCGGCGAGCGCGGCGACGGCCTTCGCGCGCAGGAACACGGCGGCGACGAGGAGCAGCGCGAACGCGACGGTCGAGACCGCGGCGACGCCGAGCGCCGGCGCGGGCGCCGCGCCGGGGTCGCGCCTGCGCAGCGCGCGGGACCCGAGCTCGAGCGCGGCGCGCGCCAGGAGGAGCGCCACCGCGCCGTCGACGGCGAGGGAGAGCGCCACGTCGAGCGGCGCGCGCGTCCCCGTGGGCGCGACGATGCGATCGACGACGACCTCCCAGGCGGCGACCGCCAGCGCCACGACCGCCGCGGCGACCCACTCACCGCGGCCGGAGCGCGCCCGCGCGCCGCCGGCTTCGAGGCCCCGGCTCATGGCGCCCGCCCTTGCTCGAGGAGGTACGCGACGAGATCCGCGACCTCCTGGACGGAGAGGGTCTCGCCGTACGGCGGCATCCGCGCCTGCGCGCACGGGCCGGGGCCGGCGCACGCCTTCGCGACGAACGAGTCGGGATCGAGCAGCGACTCGTACAGGTACTGCTCCGCGGATTGCCCTGCCACCCGGTGCGACGCGAGCGCGCCGATGCCGCCGAGGTGCGGCGCGGCGGCGTTCGACCCCGGCGCCGCGGGATCGCCGTGGCACGAGGCGCACGCATTCGCCCGGTACAGCCGCGCGCCGGCGTCCGCGCGCCCGCGCGGCAGGCTCGACGCGAGGCGAGGCCACTCGGCGATCGCGGCCGGCCTCTCCGGCAAGCCGTGGAGCGGGACGCGGGTCTCGAGCAGCCGCGCGGGCACGGCGCCGCGCTCCCACCACAGCGTGACGGGATCGTCGCCCTCGGGAACGTCGAACGCGGCGTCGAGGAGCGCGGCGTGGTGCGGCGGCAGCACGATCGACGCGCGTCCGTCACGGCTCGACGCGAAGGCGTCGCGCCGCGGCCAGCGCAGGACGAGGTCCTGCCAGGTGAAGCGGCGCTCGCTCGCCGTGCGGTTCTCGACGATGAAGCTGACCGCGAGCCGCCGGTGGAGGTGCTCGGGGAGGCCGGGGAGCATGGCGTGGACCGTCGCGTCGCGCTGGAGCAGCGCGTGGTCGAGCCACACCGCGCGGCGCACGTGGAGCGCGACCCCGTCCACCTCCGCGGACGCGGACGGCGATGGGCGCTCCTGCCACGCCGCCCACGCGAGTTGCCCGCCCGCAGCCGCCAGCGCCACGGCGAGCGCGACCGCCACCGGCACCGCCGCTCCCCGGGGGCCCGGGCCCGTCCCGGCGCGCGCGGTCACGACCCTCCCTCCACCGGCACGTCGACCGCGATCGCGCCCGAGCGCTCGAAGCGGAGCGTCAGCGGGATGGGCTTCGTCGGGTCGCGCTGGCTGAGGCCGAGCAGCATGAGGTGCTTGCCGCCGCGCGCGAGCTCGACGGTACCGTGCGGCGGCACCGCGAACCCGCGCTCCGGGGCGATCATCCGGACGACGTCGCCGTCCTTGACCGATTCGTGCATCTCGGTGCGCTCCGCGGCGCGGGTCTCGGCCGAGAGCAGCCGGTCGCCGTCGCCGGCGGGGTTCACGATCCTGAAGTAGATCGCGCCGACGCCGGATGGCGTGAGGCGCGCCACGGCCTCCTCGACGCGCACCGGCGGCGGGACCTCCTCCGCGAGGAGGCGCCGCACGTCGGCCGCGAGCGCGTCGGCCGCGACGTCGTGCGCCTCGTGCAGCCGGAGCCGCCCGCGCTTGTCCACGACGAAGAAGCCGGAGGTGTGGTCGACGGTGTAGGGCGCCGCCGCGGCAGCGCCGGCGCCGACACGGTGGTAGCGGTCCGGGTCGGTGATCCGCTTGGTGGCGGTCGCGCCGTACGCGGCGAGCGCGTCCGCGAGCGCGCGCCCCTCGACGAAGACGGGGAGGATCCGGCGGTCGAAGGCCGCGACGTGCGCGCCGAGCACGTCCGGGCGATCGCGATCGGGATCCACCGTCACGAACGCCATCGCGACGCGATCCGCGTCCGCTCCGAGCGCTCGGTACGCAGCCTTCATCCGCGAGAGCGTCAGCGGACACACGTCCGGGCAGGAGGTGAAGCCGAACGTGACGAGCACGACCTGGTCGCGATGCTGCGCGATGCGGAGCGCCCCCACGTCCGCGGCGGGGTGCCCGTCCAGCCTCGTGCCGCTCCACCGCGTGCAACCCTGGAGCACGCACAGCGAGAGGGCGAGCGTGAGGAGCGCCGCGCGCAGGGTCAGGGGCGCGGGGCGGACCACGACGTGGACCATTGATTGGATCTCCGGTTGAGGATCCAACCTGCTGTCGCGACCGGGGCGCGCGCAACTCCGCGCGACGGTGCACGCCGCGTGAAGGAGCGGTCAGGCGGGCGCGCGCCGCGGCGTTGCGGGTTCCGCCAAACAAGACGTTTGCGCCCCGCCAAAGGCGGTGCCTCTTACGAGGGGCCTTCTCAATGTGCGCTCATCCCAGTCGGTCACGAAGTTCACGGAGGGAGAACACATGTCGTCGCGGAGGAAGCCGGGTCGCTCAAACGACCCGAAGGCATTGATCAATTCAGGCAATTCGAGCAATCAGGATGAATGGTGGCGCCGCGGCGCCACGCGTCGCGAATTCATCAAGTACGCGGGCGCGGGGGTGATCGGCGTCGGGCTCGGCGGCACCCTGCTCGGCCGCGCGGTGTCCGACGACTCGAACCTGCCGTTCGACAAGGGCGCGCTGAGCGACATCATCGACCCGTGCTTCAACGACAGCCCCGTCGTCCGGCCGTTCTCGGCGCCGCTGCCGATCGCGCCGGCGGCGAACGGGACCAACCAGGACCCGGTGCCGGGCGACGTGGTCCTGCTCGCCGAGCAGCGGGGCGAGCATGAGTTCATCCCCGGCATCCGCACGCCGATCTGGGGTTACAACACGCCGAACACGACCGGCATCACGCCCGGCCCCACGATCTTCGCGCGGAAGGGGCGCCCGCTCGAGGTCACGTTCACGAACCAGCTGCCGCCCAACGAGGAGCCGAACGCCATCGTCCTCGACAAGCTGCCCGACCCGAAGGATCACCCGTTCCTGTCGTCGTCGACGGTCGTCCACCTGCACGGCATCAACGCCGACATGGTCTCCGACGGCTACCCGGAGAACCGGCGCGAGCAGGGAGGGACGCAGGTCCACCACTACCCGAACAACGAGTACCAGCGCCCGGCGACGCTCTGGTACCACGATCACTCGGTGCACATCACGAGCGTGCACCTGTACCGCGGCCTCGCCGGCTTCTACATCCTGACCGACGAGCGGGAGGACGCGACGGGGCTGCCGGGCACCACCAGCGCGGATCGGGGCCTGGGCTACGGGTTCTACGACATCCCGCTCGTCTTCAAGGACGTGATGATCGCGCCGGAGCCCATCGACGGCCGGCCGCGCGGCGTGCTCATCTACAACAACTGCTCTGCGCACGGCGCCTACGGTGACGTCATGACCGTGAACGGGAAGCAGCAGCCGTTCTTCGAGGTCGCGAACAGGAAGTACCGCTTCCGGAGCCTCAACGGT